>JAAFHO010000391.1 GCA_013297575.1 Chitinophagales bacterium | reverse complement strand
TAATTCAGTGGTATTTAAACCTGCGAAATACGGTGTTTTGCTCGTTCAACCGCTGTTGGCTGCTTTCCAAAAATGTTTCCCACCGGGTGTTATCAATGTCATTTACGGCAAAGGCCGCGAAACAGTAGGCGCGTTGATGGAATCGGGGAAATTGGATTTATTTGCGTTTATCGGTACGAGCAAAGGTGCGAATGAAATCAAAAAAATGCACCCAAAACCCCATCGTTTACGCAGTGTATTGGGTTTGGATGCCAAAAACCCAGCCGTCGTACTGGCCGATGCCGACCTTGATTTGGCGGCTACAGAATGCGTTATGGGTGCTTTGTCGTTCAATGGACAACGTTGTACGGCATTGAAAATACTATTTGTCCACGATTCGGTGGTGGAAGTATTTACCCAAAAACTCCTTGCGGCTATTGAAAAACTAAAACCGGGTATGCCCTGGGACGAGGGTGTAAAACTAACCCCGCTACCCGAACCTCAAAAGCCGACCTACCTCACCGAACTCGTGCAAGATGCGCAACAACACGGCGCAAAGGTATTAAACGAAGGTGGTGGAACGGTGGATCACTCGTTTTTTTACCCAGCGGTGCTATACCCCGTGAACGAAAAAATGAGGGTTTACCACGAAGAACAATTTGGGCCTGTAGTACCGATTGTGCCATTTAGTACCATTGAAGAGCCTATAAATTACGTGGTGAATTCCAATTTTGGCCAACAAATCAGTATTTTTGGCAAAGATGCAGTGGTCGTTGGCGCATTGATTGATAGTTTTGTAAACCAAGTAGGTCGTATCAACCTCAATGCACAAAGCCAACGCGGCCCCGATGCGTTCCCTTTCAATGGCCGCAAAGACAGCGCGGAAGGCACGCTAAGTGTAGCGGATGCGCTGCGGGCGTTCTCGATCCGAAGCATGGTGGCTACGAAGGATAAAAGTATAGTACAATCTATTTTAAAAGACCATACTTCGGAGTTTTTGACGTTGGATCATATTTTTTAATAGTTACCGTTTTTCAATAAAAAGTTCGTTAAAAGTCGTCAAAGAGTCCAGTTTTCGAACAAATCGCAGATCTGAGGCTTCCCCGATCACTATTTCGGCAGTCGTATAAATAATATTACCATCGGTGACATGTCCACCGATGGTTTTTCCTGTGCCATCGCTGATCGAAGCGTGGAGGTGTACGCCGTGATTGGCACTTAATGTCCCCACCAAAGAAACAATTTCAAATTTGTCGTCCCAAGTGGTGGTACTCGGCTGGTTAGCGAGCCGGAGCGTTGCTTTTTTCAAACTGCCCACGCAAGTAATGATATAACCCGCTTGCAGGTCGTTGGCTTTTGCAAAATTGACGATCTCTTGTTTGAGGTCTTGCCCTGGCAGCAGGCGCAAAGCGTAAACGCGGTTATTCATGGTGTTTTTAGTGGTCATACACGATGATAAAAGTATGATAATGAATAAATTAAGAATTTTCATATTAGAGTTAAGATAATTTTAAATATGACATACACCCTGTTGTTCAAAGGGAAAACGGATGAAACGGATTAGGGCGGATTGTTCCAAAATAATCCGTTTAAATCCGGGTAATCCGTTTCATCCGTTTGGCTATCCTATCTTAGTTTTGATACACATGGGAAATTGCTGCTCGTATTAAAATGAGGTTGGTGGTTTTAAAAAACTGCCATCTACAATCAGTAATTTTGCACCATCAACAGTGGTAGAGCGGTGCGAACTCAGGTCGTCCGAAACGATATAAGTCATACCTGCTGTGAGTACAAACGCCGCGCCATCGGCCATTTCGCTGGTAAACGTGCCCTCCAAGCAGTGAACGATATGGCCTTTTTGACACCAGTGATCGGCGACATATCCAGCCGAATACTCCACGATTCGGATGCGTAATCCGTCAAAATGAAGCGTTTGCCAGTAGGCGGTGCCGGTTGCTCCTGCGTATGCCACACGGGGTACATCCGACCAATCGAGGGCGGTAAATGGTATATTGTACATATTTTTGTAATTAAAAATTAGCCTAAAATTACTATATTTACAGTACTCTCGTACAATCGTATAAAAGGTGCAGCGCACCGTAATATTTGTAGAAATGATAAATTTTCCGCGTTTTGAAGGTGCAGCGCACCGTAATATTAAATTCAATGTCACGGTGCGCTGTACCTTCAACCTTGATTTTGCTACAAATATTACGGTGCGCTGCACCAGAAACTTTTATAACAAAACTCTGACTATATTTAATATTGGGTACAAATAACGGATATTTATCATTACCTTTGTACATAAAAATATAAAAAACATGAACCAACTGACCGTAGAAATTGCAGAGGAGACCATTCAATTGGAATGGAATGACAATAATTATAGTAATTTTATGGTGTTTCAAAACGGCATATCTATAAGTCCTGTCATCGAAAAATCTAATTTAGCACTTGGCTACAAACTGGAACTACCCAGCAAAAAAGAGATTTTCGTAATCGTGACGAAGAGTCATGGATTAGAAGTGTGGTACCAAGGAAAAGAATGTTATAGTAATACCGAAAGTGGTACTGTTGATTATTTTAATAGAGCCAGTACAGGGTTAATTGGTGCAGGAATCCTTCTTTCCTTAACCTTTAGTGTGAGTTTCTACACTATTTCCAAAGGAGCACGAAGAGAAATCGTAAATACTAATATTGGAGGTATTATTAATCCAGTATTTTTCAGTTTACTCTTTATCATTATTGGAATATGGGGCAAAAGATCCTACAACAAGGCCGCATTTTGGGTCGGTTTTGGGCTTTGTTTATTGCGAATTTTATCTGGTATATTCTTTGGAGGGATTAATTGGATAACGATAGTTTTATTCCTGATACTCGCATATTACTGTTATAAAGCAGCCAACAGTACGCCTCCCAAATATAGGATAAGAAAAAAAGGGGCGATGGGGAATGGGCCGCTGGATGAGGTGTTTTGATTGTTATTTAGGCCTTTTTGAAGATTTTTTTGTAAAATGGGTATTTTTTAGTATTTTTGCAGTAAAATAAGATAAACTACTACACTTATGTCTCAAGTCGAATTATATCAATCTGTTTTGCTCAAATTGGGTCAGTTGCAAGGCAAAGATTTGGCAGCCTTGGATGCTTACTTGTCGCTCTTGACAAAAAAAAACACGCCTATTGTAGAAACAAAGGGCATTGCCCATTTAGCGGGTGCCTGGAAAAACTGGGAAGACCACGATTTCGAAGATTTTCTACAAGTTACCCAGCAAATCCGTAACGATTTGTTTGCTCCTCGCCAATTTGGTCTATGAAAACACCGCTTTTAGACACGGATACAATATCCTATTTTTTGAAGGGGAATGCCGCTGTAATCAGACAGATGAATGAAACCTATCAAAGGGATGCGGTACTAAATATAAGCGTCATTACGTATTATGAGATCATGAATGGCCTCCTTTTTAAAAATGCGCGAAAACAATTGGAATCTTTTCAGGAATTAGCTGTATCCTGTCAAATTATCCCTTTAGATACCGCAATCGCTGACCTTGCAGCGGAAATTTATGCCGAATTACGGCGCAATAACCAAATGATAGGCCATACAGATGTGTTAATTGGAGCAACAGCAATTTACCATAATATGACCATCATCACTAATAATCAGGCCCATTTTTCGAGAATACCCAATTTGGAATTGGATAACTGGATGTAAATCAGATCTCAATCGGGCTTTATCTTTTGCGGATATTGACGGCCATATTGATTGATATTAAAGTAATATGAAAAATACCATAGAAAAACAAGTTAAGTCTTTAAATAAAAATATTGCTCCTGATGATTTGGTGTATTCTAAGTTATTAGAAAGTATAAATTTTAAAATCGACATAGACTTTCTTGAGTTTATTAAAAAATATAATGGTGCAGAAGGAATCTTAGGGGAAAATAATTTTATATTATTTTGGAAAATAGAACAGTTAATTGCACTTAACCCATATTATAAAGGTGTTAAAGAATGCGATGGTTTACTTTTTTTTGCTTCTAATGGCTCAAACTTAGGGTATGCTTTTGAAAAAAAGAGCGGTTGGATCGTTGGTATTGATTTCTTAGATATTTCATTTACTCAGCCCGAAATTATGGCGCAATCCTTTGATCTATTTTTAAATAAACTAGTTAATGATGAAATGTAGATATCAGGAATGTTTTAATGAGGAAGTCCAGTCCAGTTACTACTACAGTTGTATCACCTAATTAATAAATTTATTATGCTTAAAACTATTGTACTGCCCATCTTAATCATTTCTTCGTTTGCACTTCAATTATGTGCTCAAAAAACGGATACGACAGAGATTAAAATACCATTAAAGGACTATTTTGAGAGTCTTGAACCAGCAGAGGTACATATTGGGGACACTATAAGCAGACAGACCATTTTAAGAACGAATTTAAAGATCATACCATATGACTCTATTGGTACTATGGCTATTTTCGAATATTTCCCAGACAAATCAATAGCATATAAAGAGTATGTAGGTACGGGAAATGTGGATTATGTAACCGAAACTTTTTATGAAAATGCACAAAGTGATACTCCAACGGATAGAGTACTCAGGCTATACACGCAAAAGAAAAATGGGATTTGGAAAAAATGGGATGCTTCGGGAAAATTAATAAATATATCAATTTATTACAATGGCAGACATATAAATTATTAAGGACTTATAGGTATCTTGATGCGCTATTCATAACTGCTCCCGCCCGCTACAACTATATACTGTTGTGCGGGCGGTAAGTTAGAGGCGATACAGGCTCTAACGCGACCGTACTGATAAAATTCAATAATAGACATTGTACAGCATTAAGACCCTAACTCTATATAATGTCTAACTTATTTCACAAAAGTATATAATTGACATAAAATTGCATCTATTATTCAATCAATTAAAAACAAGATCATGTTTAAATTTGCTTTATTATTCCTGCTATTTTTATCAAGTTTCAGTTTAAGTGCTCAAACACTGGATACATCTGAAATCATGATAAGCGTTGGTGATCGTTCCATACGCAAAAGTAAAATTAAAACGCGTATTGGAGATACCATAAAGATAGAGACGTTTGAAGACCGTTACATTAAAGTAATCCCATACGACACATTAGGTAGTATGTCTATTTATGAATATTATCAGGATGATTTAATTGCGTACAAAGAATTTATTGGCACAGGTATTATTAATTATTCCGAAGGAAGCACTTTTAACCCCGTAACGTATAAAGAAGTAAAATCCATTAATCGATATTATGAACTAAAGAAAAATGGGATTTGGAAAAAATGGAATTCTTGGGGAAAATTAGTTAATATTTCAATTTATGCCAATGATGAACTTATAAGAACTTCGACATTACCTCCAAAAAACAGGCAATAAATTAAGGTTTATTCTTAGTAACGTTAAATACTAAAAGACCAATTTATGAAAAAAGTCGAAGAAGTTTTTTAGCAAATTTCAAAACAAAAGTAGATATGGAGAGTGTTCTAAAAATAGTACAAAACCAATCAATCCGAACCCAAAAGAGTATCGCTACACCCACCCACCGTAGCGGCACTCTCTCCACAATCTAATGTACAATATAAAAAATGGCCAAT
>JAAFHO010000390.1 GCA_013297575.1 Chitinophagales bacterium | reverse complement strand
CAAGTTACCTGGTTTCTACCTGCTTCTAGCTTACAACCAGTATCTCTACAATCGCCGAAATCTAGTTTGAAGTCGATACAGCAACGTTCACCGTTAAATTGGTATCCACAAAGTACAAAACCATTTGATCCAGGTATGCCAAACACCACAGCGGTAAAGGTGCTTAGACCAACAGGAATATTAGACGGTGTTATGTTGTAAATACCATAAGCACCTTTAATAAAGCCATTAGTTAAAGCACATCCGTAATTGTCAAGTGTTAGTGTTACTTTATAATAACCAAAGCCGATACATTCAACAGTAGCCTCTTTCAATTTAAGATCACAAGGCTTGTCGCAGCATTTTGGCAGTTCGCCACACCACCTAAACTCGCAGAGTTCCTCGTTTTCGCAGTCGCGAGACAAGTATCCTTGGAACCTTATGCAACCATTTCGGTCTTGACCATTCCAGATCAAGTAGCCATGCACCGAAGTTACAGCACCTCCACCGGGTAAATATCCACTGGATGGGTTATCAATCGTAATCGATCCAAATGAAGAAGTGGCCGATAGTCCAAATAAAGCTCCGCCATAATTGCTTATATCAATCGTAAATTCATAAATGAGGTTGCCTGTAATTGGATCATATCCAACGCAATTAAATTTTGCCTCTTTAGGTTCTACCAAACATTTATCACAAAGGTCAGGATTACTAGCTATACTAATATCAATAGGATCACTTACCGATTCACAACCGGGACCATTACTCACTTCCACGGTATAAGTACCAGAAGTTGTAATATTAATGGTTGAATTGGTCTCCCCAGCGATAGCACTTCCATTCAAATACCACTGGTAGGTGCAACCTGCGCAAGCAATCGCCTGCCAAATGACCGGTTCGCAGTATTCATAACAGCCAGTCATGATATTACTGAGGTCGGGTTTGCCTTCCAATAAATACGTTTCTTTTGCTGTACAGCCCCAATTGTCAGAGGCAATTACAGAATAGAAACCACCTTGGTTAACAGTCGTAGATGGCGTATTATCCCCAGTGCTCCAGTTATAGAATACCGCACCAACGCCATTGGCAGTTAAAGTGGCCGGTTCGCAATTGGCACTTGAAGTAATAGTTAACCCACTCACACCAGCATGCACTACTACATTCATTGATCCTGAATTGGAGCAACCAGAAGCGGTATGCACAATGGTGACAGCAAAATTATAAGTGCCCGCTGCATTAGCTGGGATGGAGACATTTGCACCTGAGAAACTGCTACTTGGGCCTGATGGTGGTGTAACAGTCCAACTATAAGTATAACCCAACGAGCCTAAATTAGCAGAGATATTGATCTGTTCACCAAGGCAATAGTCGGTTTTACCTACAATTTGGACAACGGGGGGCGGTAAATAAATGACTGGATTGGGGGCTAGTACATTATAAATACAACCATTGCCATCCGATACATTTACGCCATAAGACCCGCTGATAGACGGAGAATAACTAACAGTTGTACTAAGCGGTGCAGTAGGTGCAACCGTATTGTACCAACCATAAGTCACTGGTGTGGGCAATCCAGTTGGCACTGCTGTGAGGTTAATAGGAGTCCCTTGGCATTGCGGAGAAGGGGGCGCCATCGTAATAGTCGGATTGGTATTGATGCGCGAAGCAATTGGGAATGTGGCACTGGCCGAAGACGTGCATCCCCATGTACTAGCAACTGTTAATGTTGCTGTAAATGAGTTAGGTGGAGCATCATAAGTACGCTGCGGACTTGCCACACCGGAAGTTGCCATATCACCAAAATTCCAGCTATAGCCTAAAATACCACCGCCCGTAGAAGTATTGTTGAAAACAACCGGTACCCCTTCACATTTTGGCGCATTGTGGGTAAATGCAGCCGACGGAAGCGCGGGTACACTGATGACTTGTGATGGACTGACACAAGTTTGTGAACCATAAGTGACCTGTAAATAAACCGTATGTGGGCCGGGTGATAACGAAGCAGATAATACAGAGCCAGTTCCAATGACACCTACACCTACTTCGTACCAGGTTGGTGTGGAAAAAGTGAAACCGGGGAGATATTCAGAACGATCGGTAAGGACTGTCTGCATTGGCCCCGAAGAGCAATTAAAGGTATAAGAGAAGCCACCTTTAAATTTCATAGCAATTGTCTGTACATAAGTCATTAGGCAATTATTGATAGGATCGAGCGATCTCAATTTTACCTGATAATAACCTGGATGTGCATACGTATGTGTAACTGGGCTTGCACCCGCTACTGTATTACCTGTTAAGTCACCGAAATCCCAAGAATGGAATGTGGCAGCAGTCGTATTGGGTGTAAACGTAAAACTAGCGCAGTTTTCCACAGATGTGAACGTCCACGGAGGCGTCAAACTTGTGCAACCGATACAGTTACCACAACCTAACACCAAAACAGATGATGACGATGTACACCCTGTGCTTGGATTGGTTGCTACTACTGTGTATGTCCCTGGCGTAGTTACATTGATAACAGGTGTAGTTTGGCCTGTTGACCAAAGATAGGTACTGGTAAACTGCGTAGTGGCCGTTAAGTTGGTCGAAGTAACAGACCCACAAATGACATATCCATTCGATGCTGTAACGTTGATGACCGGTAGCGGTAGAATATTAATGGTTGTAGCCGCATTAACGGTTGGATTGCCACAAATATTAAGCGTCAATTGTGCCGTGATAGGGAATGTACCACTCGGCAACCAAGTATGTGAAGGATTGGATAAGGTACTGTTTGGTGTTAAATCCCCAAAATTCCAATTGTATGTACTCACGCCTGTTGACGATGCTAATGATAACGCTACAGGAGCGTTTTGGCATTGTGGTGAAGGGGTTGCTACAATAGTATAAGTTGGGATTTGAGTTACAGTCACTGTTTTAATATCCGTAACAGGCGATCCACATACTGTTGCTGTACACACTATTTGTACCGTTGATGGTGCACTGGTATTGAACAACACATTAATATTAGGCGTGCCTTGTCCACTCACTACACTACCAGCAGTAAGCGGCGATACGCTCCATTGCAGATTGGTATAATTGGTTAAAGCGGCTGAAATATTAAATGGTCGCGTTTCATTGACACAAGCCGTTGATGTACCCTGAACAAATGTTGTAGGTGGCACATAGTTGGTAATGTTAAATGTGCGCGGAAGTGAAGTACAGAAAGGTGCCTGTGTTCCCATGGCTTGTACCGAAAGGACCATTGGAGGAATACCCGACCATTGTGCTGTAACAGTTTGACCCGCACCACCGTACAATGTACCTCCTGTGATACTCCAAATCAACACCGTGCCTGGAGGTGGTGCAGTGTTCAAAGTATAAGAATAAGGCGTATTTGGGCAAACACTTAGTGTACCACTTAATGTACCCGTTGGTATGGCAGGAGTAGGTAGCACTTGCAACACTGCTGATGGTGTTACATTGCAATATACGCCTGATGTAGAACTGGCCGAGATCACATAAGTCCCGGGTACCGTAGGAGCAGCCAGAAAACTGGTTCCTCCCGCAGTGGGGCCTACTGTGCCGCCTGGCCCGGTCATTGTCCAATTGAACGAACCAGAACCCGTCACGTTAAATACCTGACTTGTGCCGACACAAATAGTCGCAACATCGGGGAATATATCAAAAGAAGGCTTTATCGTAACCGTAATTTTATCAGGATCAAATTTGCAACCATTGCCGGAAGTAAGCGTATTTTCATATGTAAGTAGATCTACTGTGCCTGTGCCAGGATTGTTCCAAATGACCGTAATAGAATTGGAATAAGGTGGTGTGGAAATAATAGTACCTCCAGCACTTACTACCCAATCAAAATCAACGCCATCAGGTGCAAAACCCTCATTAATGCCCGGTTGAACAGGTACAGAATAGGTAACAGGATCACCTACACAAGCCACCAAATCACCCATAATACTTACTTGGTGAATAACAGGTACGCGTACACATACCTCACCATCGCAAAGATCGGGGCAGCCAGATACTTGAGCGCAAATTAATCCATAACCATTTGCTTTTACGTAACTATCATTGTCATCCCATATGACATTAACAGAGGCGCTGGTGGGGTTGTTGAGTATTTTCCCGCCATATATTGTCCAAGTGATCACCGCTCCTGGGCAATTACTCAAATTACCAACCGAGTAAAATGCGCAATCATTCAAACAAACGGTTGAAATACATCCAATTTCAGGGCTTACCTGAGCAGTTACTATGACTTTAAAAGGCAATACCGAAGTACATCCACATTCATTTTTTACCGTCAATGTTCCGCTATACGTACCAGGGTTATTATAGGTATGGTCTGGATTTTGTAAGGTAGAAGTACCACCATCACCAAATTCCCATAGCCAAAATGCACCACCTACCGATAAATCCGAGAAATAAACCGTTTGACCCAAACAAATCTTTAAAGGATTGGATGGATCTTGTCCATTAAACAAAAATTTTGCTACCGGTGAATCAACAATTTTAATACACTCTTCTACGGTCACAGAACATCCACCAGGGGCAGTTTCTGTGAGCGTAACACTTCCTGTACCACTTGGTCCCCAAGTGACATTCACGCTTGATCCAGTTGCTGTGGTGGGTGTGCCACCTACAATAACCCATTTATAGGTGTTACCTGCAACATTGGTTGTCGAATAATTGACGGTACTGTTTTCACATACTACCCAGCATTCGTCTTTTTTCTCTTGCGGTGCAATAGCATTGTTTCCTTCCTTCCGATCTTCGGGGCAATCCGAAATAAAATCGGTCAAAATAGTAGGTGTAGGCTGTACATTTACCGTTACGGATAAAGTACAGGTAGAGACCGCCGCTCCTGGGCCGGTACTGGTTAACACAACAAACCGAGCACCCGCAGCAGTCCAATTGACTAATGTAGATGGCCCAGTAGTGTTGGATAGTACTCCGCCTGCCGATACTGCCCAAGTGTAGCTCACGCCAGCCATCGGGGTAGTAAGGTAAGTCTCTAGTTGATTCACACAACTCACACTTGGCCCTGTAAATGAAGGACAAGCCATTGTTGCATCAATAGGATGAACACCTGAAGTAGGTGCTCCCTTTGGATTAGCACTTAAAATAGAACACTGCACTGCAATAAATACAATACACGCCAACCATTTTAGGAAATGAAATGAAATTTGCATAATCGATAATTAGTTTGGTGAAAATAAAATTCCAACAAATGTATCACCGCTTATGAGGCGATCTGAATTACATTTTTTGATACTAATCGCACTCTATTTCGTGAAAATGGCTTTAAATTTAACACTTTGAATGTGCTGCAACTTTACAACAATGCTGCTTCTTACTATAGCATACCTTTTTAAGATTACCATTATTAGAAAAATTCCCAAAAGTACCTGTTGCATCTAATTCCTAAACTACTTTATAGTTCCTCGGTTATTTCATTCTTCAAGCGCCATTTCTTACCATAAATTGATTCGTACTCGATGATTACCTCAATTTGGGCTACATTTTTGAATGCCAAATCAAATATCTGTTTGCTTTTTGCCCTGAAAATTGCGATTTCCTCCTGCGGTGAAAGTACTTTCCCCCTTGCAATGTAAATTTCGAAAATGGCATTATCAAAAATTGTGTCGCCGCCAATGGCTTTGGTTAAATC
>JAAFHO010000039.1 GCA_013297575.1 Chitinophagales bacterium | reverse complement strand
CTTTGAAAGCAAACTATTCCCCAATTTGTATTTTGCAGGAGAAGTCCTGAATATAGATGCCGTTACTGGCGGCTTTAATTTTCAGGCGGCTTGGACTGGCGGCTGGATTGCAGGGGGGAGCATTGGCGGGCGGGCGGCAATCTGATCAATGGCCTCCGCTAAAGCAAAGTCTTTCTCCGTTACGATATTGCCTTTGTCGTGGGTGGTGAGGGTAATTTGCACGGTATTCCATACATTACTCCAATTGGGGTGATGCCCCAGCCTTTCAGCAGCAAAGGCCACTTCCGTCATAAAAGCGAAGGCTTGTGTGAAATTAGCAAACGTAAAAGTCGCCGTAAGTTGATGTGGTTCTTTTTTCCAGTTCATTTTTTTTTCTTGATGGTATAAATCCCGTACCTTTATGACATTGTTTTGAACCTGATAGTAAGTTCATTACGGCTTAACAAGATTAGTATTGAACATGTTGTGAGCAATTACGCCATAACATTACACAATACTTTTAATTTATCATTACACACATAAAAATATGAAAAATTTAACATCAAAGATTATGCTTTTAAGCGGCCTTTTAATGCTCGCTTTTATTTTCATTCTTTGCAAGGCATCCATGACAAAAACGATTGTGGCCAAAGCGGTGATTGAATCCAAAAGTGAAAGCACTGTAAAAGGAACTGTTGTTTTTACAGAAAAAAATGGGGTTGTCAATATGGTTGCCGATATTAGTGGTGCAGCACCAGGTACTCACGCCATCCACATCCACGATAAAGGCGATTGCAGCGCAGCCGACGGTTCGTCTGCGGCGGGCCACTGGAATCCCACTAAGGAGAACCACGGCAAATGGGGGAGCGCTCCTTGCCACCGTGGTGATATTGGCAATATTGAGGTAGGTGCCGATGGAAAAGGAAAAATTACCATGACTACCGATTTATGGTGTGTTGGCTGTAACGATCTAAATAAAGATATTACGGGTAAAGCCATCATCATCCATGCTAAAGCGGATGATTTTACAACACAACCCACAGGTAATGCTGGTGCGCGTTTAGGATGCGGCGTCATTGTACGCCAAGCACAATAATAAACAATACCATAAAGTAAAAAATCCCACGTATCACATTTGTGCCACGTGGGATTTTTTGTTTCAATAAGATAAATACCTGTTCGTTTAGAACGACACACAAAACTCTATTATGCAGCAGCGACTTGTTGAATCTGCTCCATAGAGTAATGTTGTTGACGTACCAAATCCAGTACCTCAACGGCTTGATCTCTTGTAATCGAGGGAAACTCACTCAAAAACTCATTGAGACTAACGCCAATGCGCATATAGTCAAAAAAAGTTTCAACACGAATACGAGTACCGCTGAAAACGGGTGCTCCATCCTGAATCTCGGGGTGTACGCTGACAGAGTTAAAGTGATTCATAAAAACCGGTGCTGTTTAATTGTTATTTTCGTTTGAAAAAAGCAGTACCGGGACTATACATTGGGCGGATTAAATGAAATGTTAATTTCGACGGCTAATGTATGGCGTTTAGTAATTAACTTGTATCTGTTTGTCGAAAAAAAATTTTTTCCCTACAAATATTTTTCGTTAAAAGCCTCTTTTACCGCTGCTGTGACCTTCTTAATTTCCTGTTCTTTTGATTTTGGATAAATCATCAACACATCCGCTTCATCTACGATAATATAATCGTCGAGGTCTTTAATGACCACTAATTTTTCCTTATTGGAACAACGAATAAGGTTATTTTTGGCCTCCATCAATAGTGTTGAGCCAGCTTGGATGACATTGCCCATACTATCTTTTTCACATTCTGCAAAAAGACTTGCCCAAGTACCCAAATCCGACCAACCAAATTCGGCGGGAATGGTAAATACATTTTGCGCTTTTTCCATAATGGCAAAATCAACAGAAATATTGGGCGTTGTTGGGTATGCAGTATCTATAAAATTTTGCTCATTGGGTGTATTATAGTGGCCTTCGCCCGCAGCCAGAATATTAAATATGTCGGGAGAAAAGGTTTGGAATGCCTTTAGAATAGACGCTACACTCCAAATAAAAATACCCGCGTTCCACAAGTATTCCCCCGAATCCAAAAAGGCTTGCGCTGTTGCGATATCGGGTTTTTCGGCAAAACGCTTTACTTTATGTATGCCCGTATTGGTATCGTTGTCCTGAAAATGAATATATCCATAACCAGTATCGGGGCGCGATGGCTGGATACCCAAAGTAACTAATGCTTCATTTTGTGCTGCAAATTGGACTGCATTACTTATTTTCTCAATAAATATGGATTCTTTCAAGATAATATGATCGGAAGGGGCGATCACCATAGTGGCTTTGGGATCGAGATTGGCCAATTTGAAGGCCGTGTAAGCGACACAAGGGGCGGTATTGTTACGGCTTGGCTCACATAGTATTTGATTGTCGGTGAGTTCCGGTATTTGCTGCTTGACCAAATCTTTATAGATCGCATTGGTCACTACAAAGATATTGGCTGCCGGACAAAGTGGCAAAAATCGCTCAAAAGTGAGCCGTAATAGGCTTTTACCCATGCCCATCATGTCCAAAAATTGCTTAGGATGTTGTTCGCGGCTGCCGGGCCAAAAGCGGCTTCCAACGCCTCCTGCCATAATGGCTACGTATGTATTACTCATGTGAAATTGTTTTTGGTTGAATGTGTATCCCTAAAAAAAACATGAGCCATCTCGTGAAGAGCATGACTCATGTTTGTGTATCAATATGGGTTTATTCGCCCATTGTTGGCAATCTTAAATTACTGCTCAAAAGGAATCACCAATTCTTGACCTACTTCAATAAGATCAGGATTGCTAAGAACGCCTTTATTGGCATTGAAGATTTGCATATACTTTCCTGGTTCGCCAAAAAAGTGCTTGCTGATTTTGCCCAATGTATCGCCGCTTACTACGGTATATTTCGCATAGTAATCGCTAGTTTCTACTGCGATATCAGCAATGATATCAGTAGGATTAGCACCACCAACTGCTTTGATTTTGTCCCAAATAAGGTTTTTCTCATAAGCAGAGTGAACAGTACCGGTTACTTTTAATACACCGTTTTCTTCAGTTACACCGCCATTTTTGGCGCCGAGTTCTTCGCCAAGATTGAGTACTGCTTGGTATTTAGCTTGTACAGACATGATTTGAATAATTTTATTTTGTTAAGATATTAGACAATAATAACAGGTTTTAAATAAAGATATTTAAATTAAACCTACTATCGAATGTTTAAGTGGTTATTGATCGAACCGATCGCGAAATGAGACGCAAATGTACATAAAAGTAACAAAACGTACATCTCGTTCCTGTTTTTTACTGGAGTGGTTGCAGATTAGTTTACTTTAACGTTGTCGATACGCCAAGTAGTTGTGTTTCCGCCTGGGCCACTTCCAACATATTTCCAACCGATATGAATTTTGCCATTATTGACAACTGGCAAATTGATATTACCAGATGGAATCCATTTTCCGAAATTTGGATTGGTATCCTTATCCGATGCTTGTGCTAATGTACAAGTGATGGGCTGCCAAGTTGCGCTGGCAAAATTGGTACCGTCAAAATTGGTAGAGTACCATACACTTAAGCCATCGTGCTTGTAATATTCCCAAGAACTCTCAAAGCTCAACTTTTTCTGAGTAGAAACTGTGATCGCTGGCGAAATCAACCAAGACTCATTATTAGCATCTTGACTGGTAAAGGCAGTCACGGTAGCGTAAACATTGCCAGAAAAAGATTTTCCGCGCCAAGTACGACAACCATCCGATCCGATATTAGACCAACCTGCAAGGGTTACATCTTGGTTGGCGGTAACAGATGTAAATGCCTCGTCGATATTATCCACAGTTACATTACCACCCGTTTTGCCACAAACAATCACACAACGATCTGCTGTAAAGTTAACATCCGCTGTGTTGCGGATATACAACTGTGCTGTGGTATTGTAGGTACTCAAAACGCCTGTGATTGTACCGCTTTTAGTAGGTGTTTTTTCTGCTGCAAAATCGGCATAACCACTGGTGCGGACTACAATATTCGCGCTACCGCCGCAATCTTCGATCGTACGATTGAGCGTTAATTTAGAAGCGGCATCAGCATAAGTTTTATCGGTGTCGGCACCAATAAACTGTGCATTTTCGAATTTTACCAATGTGCTTAAATAATCAGGATTGGTCACATCTGCCAATGTGATAATACGTGGTTCTGGAGGTGTAGCACTTACCAAACCTTTGAATACTTGTGTACGCACTTGTGCTTCGGTGATACCTACGGCACTCAAAACACCTGCTTCTTCTTTGGTACCACCATTCAATTGTGTAATCCCGCCATAATCGCCGAGCAACATCCCTTTACAGTTAATATAAACGGTACGGCCAATTGGAAACTGGTTGTACAAATAACCATCGTTGAACTTCACTTCAATACCACCGCTAGCGTCTTGCATAACGATTGTTTTGTAAAAATTGCCCGAGCGGTCGTCCATAACCACTACACCTTCAATGATTTTTTCATCCGCAATCTTGTCCAAACCACCCAAAGTTGTGTGCAATTGCTTGAGTTCTTTGATCGTGATATTTGCTTTGATGTCAACTGGTGAACCAGTGATGGGTGGCTCGTCAAATTCTGTTTTTACACAAGAAAAAAAGACGCAGGCGAAAAGTGCCAATGCTATGCCGAATTTTGCAATGAGTGTATTTTTCATGCTATTTTAATTTTTATATTTATGAATGAAGGACTGGGAAATATCCAATCCTGATTTTTTTATCGAACGTTAACGGTTAGACTAACAAAATAGTTGAAGCCTGGGGCGTAAATCAATTCGTTTTGGTATTGACGTACATCTGAAGCATCCCTGAAAGCGCGCGAATAGGCTTCACGGCCAGAAACAATGACATTGCGATTATCCAAAATGTTATTCAGACCTACATTAAGAATAATGAAATACTTTTGTTTTACGCGCCAAGATTTACCTCCGAAAAGATCCACTGTAAATGCAGCAGGTGCTTTAGTTTGCTGGAAAACAACATCCCATGCTTCTGAACCGGGAGGAGCACCACCGCCTGCTACCTGAATCGCATAATCTTCGGTGCGGCGAGCACGGTCGAACTCGTACCAATAATCATCTGCAAAATTAACTGTAGCAGATGCAAACCAAAACTTTCTGCCTTCGTATTTAACAGAGAGTGATGCCGTTGTTTGTGGCGTACGAGGTACCAAAAAGTTCGTTTGATAAATCAGTTTGTTGTCGATGGATACAAAACTGGTATTATCATCATAAAAACTGATCCTTGGACGAGATGTATAGCGATAATAACCAAGATTGGTGGCTCCTAATAAACTCCACTGTGTATGTGCCTCCAATGGGCGTGCTTCAAATGCTGCTTCTATACCAGAGTGTACTTGATCCACACCAGTACGGATTTCTGTACCAAAAGTACTGGTTGTTTGGCCAAATGTCAAAAAAGACTCAATCTGATTGTCAAATTTTGTCAAATAACCCGTCACGCGAGTACGCAAGCGAGGTGAACGATGGATAAAACCTGTTTCGCCACTGTAAATACCATAAGGTTTTGCGGCTTCATAAAAGCTATTGCGTGTGCGAGGCGACAAGAATATATCGCGGAACAAAGGCGCACGCGTACCTTGAAAACCATTAGCATAAATATAGTTACGGCCATTTACTTTATAGGTAGCACCGCCTTTTACACCGTAGGTCGTGAAATTGATTTTATCAGAATTACCTAGAGAATTATCGGGGTAGCGGCCATTTTGCATGTGACCAGTACGCCACATCGTTACAGTATTGGCCTCTGCGCCACCGAAGAAACTCCATTTGCGGAGGTTGGATACCACTTGCGCCCAAGCACCGCCCTTGCGTATGTTTTCGTCATAATCCCAGCCATAAGTATCGCCTTTGCGCACTACACGGTTAGTAGTGCGTAAATCATTGTTCAAAGCAAGTGTATTACCTTGAAGGTCTTGTAAAGCCAAAGGATTTACATCTACATGGAAATCTCCACCCAACAAATCATCTACTGTTTTGAAATTGCGGCCTAAATAGTATTGGAAATTAGCACCTCCATTGATAATAGTTCTATTGTTTAATTTGTGTTTCATCAATAGATTTGTACCTAATTCTTTGCTATCTTCTCTGAAATCTGCAAGGAGAACGGTCGATTTTTTACCTGAAACGGTATTATCGGCGATTCCATTTGCGTTCTTAACAGTTACTTGATCAATACTGTTGGCTTCCCAAATACCAGCCCAATCAATTTGGCGGTAGGCTTGGTTGTTGCGCATCAAATCGGCCCATTGGGCAGTTAAGGTAGGGTCACCCAAAGCAGATGGTAAACGACGGTTATAATCTGGGTTAGGATTTTGTGCACCAAACCAATCCAAGCGTGTTTGTCCACGTTTGCCTGCTTGTCCGTAAGTCGTCCAGGTCAGATTTGTAGATGTACTTGGAGTCCAGTCCCAACGCAACAAAGCAATTGGTTGATTGGAGTGGGCAATATTCGCATTGCGTTTTTCTCCATTCCAATACCCCCAACTTGGGTTATAACGGGTGGTGCCAGCCAAATCAAACATTTCCTGTTGAGCGTCGCCATTACGGCCGCGCTTGGTTGGGGCACCGAGCACTGTTATATTAAAGGTGTGCTTTTTTAATTTTTTATCCACAGAAAGAAAGTACGACGAACCTTCAAAAGGTGTGCCTTCGTACCAACCTTCATCGGCCCAGCGGCGGCTACCTGATACCGATACTGCCCAACCACCAGGCATAAGACCTGTATTCATGGTAAGCATAGAACGGTGGCGGTAAGTGCGGTTGCTGATGGCATGTGATGCACGTACACCTTTGCGCTGTACGGATGCACGGGTATCAAGGAGCGTAGAGCCACCTATTTCTGCAAATGCAAACTCAGAGGGTTCGATACCAATAGAAGTTTCGCGTGCGCGCAATACATCGTTCAATCCACCAAATTCACCAAAGAAAGCACCACCCGTTTCGGGGTCATTAATGCCTACTCCATTGAGGAATAATGGAAAGTTTTCGGATTCATAACCGCGTTCGCGGAAACGGAAAAACGACCATCCAAAACCTGAAATACTTTGGAATACATCGCGGCTGGCGTGTAACAAATTGGCGACTTCGCTGGCACCATCAGTTTCTGATTCGGCCTCATCCAGCGTTACCGTTGGAATATCGCCAGAAGCAGCAGTACCTGGGGTCGTGCTATTGTCTGCTGCGACTGCTTGATCTTTTTTGAGGATGATACGCACTACTTCAATACCTTTTACGGTAGGTTGTAGTTCGAGTGTTACCTCATAAGGCTGGTAGCCAGCGCGGGTTACGACTACTGTGCATTTGCCTTTCGGCACATTTTGGATCTCAAAAACACCCGATGCATTGGAGGACGCAAACAATGGTTTACCGTTGATGGACACCGAAGCATCGCCCAATGGAGACCCTGTTTCACTATCGGAAATAGTTCCGGTGAGGGTTACTTGAGCCAACAATACCACTGTGCTGACCAAAGTCATCAGCAGGCTGAGTAAAAGTTTTTTTGCAAACATTAAATTGGTAAAATAATTGGTTAAAATATCATTATTTCGCCCGCTCTCGGGCAAATACAATGCAAGATATGAAGGGGCGCAATTTATCACTTTTAAAAAGTGGCGCAAAATTAGGTAAAAAATAACACCACGTTAGCACCTTACCATGTTAATTTACTGCAAAGGATACGTCAGAGTGTAATAATTACCGCAACTTTGCGCCGCAATTCAGCAACGTACTATTGAAAATGAATAAATTACACAAAATTTGGCTTATTTTAGCCCTGTTTATTATTACTGATGATCTTATACTCGCCCAAGATAAAAAGGACGAATACAAGGTGGCAGCCATCGGTTTTTACAATTTGGAAAATCTTTTTGATACCATCGACTCGCCAACGACGAATGATGTCGATTTTTTGCCGGGCGGCAGATTGGTTTGGAATACCCCAAAATATATTTCCAAACAAGCCAATATGGCTAAGGTAATCAGCGAATTGGCGGTCGAACTTTCTCCAGATGGTGTAGCACTTTTGGGTGTAGCCGAAGTGGAAAACGCTAAGGTGTTGGAAGATTTGGTAGCACAAGAAGCCATCAAAAGCAGGGGCTATAAAATTGTCCATTACGACTCTCCCGACGAACGGGGTATCGACTGTGGCTTGCTCTACAATCCTAAATATTTTACAGTGACGTATTCAAGGGCTTGTCCGATCGTATTGAAAGATGCCAAAACCGGTGAGCGGGATTTTACGCGTGATATACTTTATGTCACTGGATTGATGGACGGAGAACCACTACATATTATGGTAGGTCACTGGCCATCGCGCAGGGGAGGGGAAGCCGCGAGTGCACCCGGACGTGCAGCCGCAGCACTTGTTTGCAGAACGCTGGCAGATAGTATTCTTGCTGCCAACGAAAATGCTAAAATTGTGATTATGGGTGATTTGAATGACGACCCTGATAGCAAAAGTATGACAAAAGTACTGGAAGCAAAAGGCGATACTAAAGACGTGAAAATGGGTGGATTATACAACCCAATGTACGACCATTATAAAAACGGCGATGGCACTATGGCCTACCGCGACTCTTGGAGTTTGTTCGATCAGGTGGTGGTTTCACAGCCATTTGTCCATAAAAAATCGGGAGGATGGCAGTATTATAAATCTATGGTGTTCCGCAGGCCTTGGTTGTTACAAAGCGAGGGCCAATTCCGTGGTTATCCGTTTAGGACTTATGTGGGCGATATTTTTATTAATGGATACAGCGACCACTTACCGGTGTATTTGTTCTTTTTGAAAAAGAAATAAAAGATTTGTTTGGGTGTGCCTGTTTGGGTGTCAAAAAAAAGACATCCAAACAGGTCCTTACTCACTAAAGTACCGAATCAAAGTACTTCCAATGAGTGTCCAACTTGGCAAACCAAAGCAAAGGGCGACAAAAAGTAAATAGACAATTTCCTTTACCATGTACCAGCCGCCCAAAGTGAATATTTCTCGGTCTTTTTCGTCGTACCAAATCTTTAATTGATCGCCTATCTTCAATTTATTTTTGCTGAGGTTTGGAGCATATTCAATTTCCCTTTTTTCTTTCCACGTGGTTTCAAAAGAAATGACAGCAATTTCTACGGTGTATTTCCGCCCTTTTCGAGTTCTTTCCTCTTGTTTTAGTGCAGTAACGGTGCCATTGGCCCACAGCCCTGCGCTAATCATGCGGTGGCAATCTATCATATATTTAATGCCATGATAAGCGATAAATATACTGATAAAAGCGAATAATAAAGCAATTGCTGTGGCTAGTATTTCCATTTTATGTAATTGAAATAGATAAATGATGTCCTTCGCCGAGTACGGGTATTTCTAACTGGCGTATCATACGCTCCAATACCGTAATATTAATATCGTCCCTGCGTCTTTGAAAAATGGCATTTTGGGCAGTTTCGATATAATGTATGGTAAAACGCGGGTCGTACACGCGCAGCGTACCGATCAAACGGGCGCGCATATCGGCGGTGAGGTTGGTGCTGTTCCAAACAAAGGATTGTTTACGGCGGCAATATTCTTTGGCTCTTTCGTAGGCTATTTGCGCTACTTTTCCTTGTCCGTCTTTATCGCTCGGTTTTATTTTAAATTCTTGACGGATATGATCGAGGCTAATCAACGGTAAATGCGGATAATGCTTTTGATAAACGGTATCTTTTCCGCTACCAGCTATACCACTTAACATAATCACTTCGTGGGTAGTATCGTCGTAAATTTCGGTTGGATAGGTTTCCTCCGACCAAAAATATCGAAATCGGCTATGGTCATTGAACCAAGGCCGTTCTATATAAAAACAATCATTTTCTAGGCATAATTCACGGTAAAGTTCCAGTCTGTACATCAATTCGTCTTGAGTAGCACAAATACGCCCCAGCACATCGGCTTTGGCCAATATATAAATCAGTTCATTGCTCACGCGCCAACCTGCGAGAACCGCAGAACGGATAGGGTTGTTTTTTTCTAAACCCCAAATAGGAAGGCCATGAAAACGTACTAATGCACATACTGCTTCACGGAATGGAAAAGGATGATCCCACATTATTTCACGCGCTATTTTTTCACCTACCTTGGCGTGTCGTGGTGAACTTATTTTGCCATTTTCTACGACGGTACAGACAGGTTTTGCCACGTCGTGTAGGAGTGCGGCATGGCGTAATAGGTTTTGGTTGGCAGCACTTTGCGCTTGGTATTCGGGCAAATCCAATAGTGCTTCCATGACCATGCGGGTATGTGTCCATACATCGCCCTCTGCGTGGTATTCGGGTTCTTGGGGGCAATCCTCCATGGCCTGTACCCAGTCTTTGGTCTCGAGCATCGCCCAATTGATCTCAGGTTCGGCGAGTAGGCTAGCCATTTTGGAGTGTTGCTTTTTTCCAGTTACGGGTCCAGTGTTCATCGGTTTGTACATGGTTTTTGCGCACGTATTTAAGCACGCTGTTTGGGAAATCATCATTGGAAAAAGATGCGGCTGTGCGGCACACTACACCTTCGCTTGTACCGCCCAATTGGCTGCCATTGCGCTGTTGTTGCTCAATCTCCATTTTTAGTTTTTTTTCGTCAAAATAACCTTTGGCAATAACAGGTACGAGGACCAGTTCCAATACTTGCGCATAATCTGCTATTTCGTCCCAAGAGAGCCAAGTTTGTCCATCGCGCATCCCAAAAACGTAAAAATACTGCGACATATTTTCGTATTCGATGCTATGAATAGCGTACATGTTTTCGCCAAAGATATGGAGATCGCCGAGCGAATGTCCTATTCGTTCCCAAATATCCCAAATTGGTCGCGCCCAAGGGTTTCGATTTACAGCACCATGAGAGCGGGCATACACACCGTTGGATTTGATACAGGTGTTTTCGCCATCGAGTTTTTCGGTTACCACCAGTTCATGTTGCAATATAGATTGCCATTGACTATTTATTCGGTCGTCATTGGTGGCGCCTTCCGAAAAAGGGAAATGGTGCGTGCGTGGATATTTCTCGGTGGTTAGTTCGGCCATGTGGAGGAAAACCATTTTTTGGGATGGATAGTTCCATGTATGTCTTAAGACCTAAGCCGCAAAATCTTTTCCGTATCCAACACCTCCCAACCCACCAACCAATTGGGTTCAATATAAGGCAAACAAGCCTGAATTTCAGGATAATTATACGGAGGTCGCCCTTTTCGCGGGCTGGTTTCTACTTTAAAACACTTTTCTAATGCTTCGGCAGGCGGCTCTTCTCTCCCTAAAATTGCAAACAAAATTTCATTCCAATGCGGGTAACTGGATAAAAGTACCAGTGCATCAGGGACATTTAACTCGATCAAATCAATGCCAGCCTCTAGTTCCAGTTCGGAAAGCAGCATTAAAGCACACATTTCGTCGGGTTTTCCACCGTATCTTTTCACCGAATGCCACGCCCAAACAGGGGCATTATCGCCAATCGGAATTTGACATTGCACCATTTGCGGCACCATCAGTTGATACGCCGCTTGCCATCGTTCACCTTGTACCCATTGCCAAGGGCAGGTATGGCGTACGCCTTGTTGAAGGGCAACGAGCGTCGTTTTGGGTTGGTACGACCACAGGCGCATGGTGTTTATAATTTTACCAAATCAACGGAATAATACGCCGTTATCCCGCGCAGCAATACCCGTTCGTTACACAGGGCGGGGTTGTCGCAGCGGCGTTTGTAAAGACCATCCAAATCCGAAAGGCCGAGGTTGAAGCGCAATCCTAATTTGCCATTTAAGTCCTTTTTGCTAATGTTTAAACGATATTGCAAGCCTCCAATCAAACCAAAATCATTCTTTTTTAGATCTGTATTGGAATTGAATAATTTATATTTGCTCGGTGGGGTAGTAATACCAGCCAGTTTGTTGGATAATAACCGACCATAATAAGGCCCAACGATCATGGACAAACGGCCATCGCGTTTGAAGGTAAACTCAGGAAAAACGGCAGCACTGAACCAGGTGGTACGGTAAACGCCATCTCGAATAAACTCTGCAATGGGTTTGCCCGGTACTGTATCGGCATAAAAACGGGATCGAACATTAGAATATTTACCTGATAGACCTATTTCGGTGTTGAGCGATAAAAAGCCACCACGGCCTTTGAATACCATGCCAAGGCCAAAATCCCAACCGGGGAGTGCGCCGAAATTGGGACTTTCTTCTATGTTGTTGAACTTTCGTTCTGCAATGAGCGAACTTACATTGGTACCGATCCGCAACCTAAATTCCGAAGAAACAGGATTGAACTCACGCTCGAATACAAATTCGCGGGTGACTACCCGATTGTTCTTTTTACCTTCGGTGGTTACCTGCATTTCGCGGTTACCTAATAAAATATATCGGATAATTTGCGGATCATCGTGTTTGGGATTGGTAAAAACAAACTCATCGGAGTAGGCTTCTGTGAGTTTGAAATCGACTGGTTTATTGGCATTTTGGCCACGAACTACTACCGAATAGATGATATTTGTATCCCTTAATGTCAATTGAAGGGTTTCTAATGTTACCGTATCACCGTCTTCTGGTTTGATCCGAACGGAGCGACCTGTCATGGTGCTATCATTATCCACTTGCCAAATTTCCAAACGATCACCACGATCTGTGGGCATAAACCATACCCCACGTATAGATTTTAGATTGCCGAAAGCAGTTTCAGGATCAAATTCCTGACTCCAAATAGTTGCAGGAAAGAGTATAGCGCAACAGAGCGCGGAAAGACAAAATTGTCGCATAGTTATATTTTGGTGCAAAAAAACGATAAATACGTGGCTAAAGGGTAGTGTTTAATATAAATTCTTAAAATTTATGTTTTTGGACATCATTAGTCGTGGTTTTCGTATTGAAATTTTAGGTGGAGAGTAACGTGACATCAAATTTAATATTGCGGTGTGCTGCACCTACAAAACGTATCATTTTTGTATAATTGACCTTTGATGTAGGTTTATATCCCGCCATAAACAGTCTTTCCGCCCACAATGGTTGCAATGACTTTTGTTTGTGGTATTAATAAAGGATTGCAACTCAAAATATTGCGGTCGAGGATCACAATATCAGCCAGTTTACCGACGGCTAATGATCCTTTATCTTTTTCTTCAAAAGCCGCATAAGCGTTCCAAATGGTATAAGATAGCAATGCTTCTTGTCGTGTCATGGCTTGTTCTGGGTAAAAAGGAGGCTCGGAGGGTCGGTATTGGCGGGTTACCGATGCAAAAAGACAAGGGAATGGATTTACATCCTCCACGGGTGTATCTGTGCCGTTGGATATATGCGCGCCGGAATTTAGAAGGCTGCGCCAGGCGTAAGCACCTGTACGTGCACGCGTTTCGCCGAGGCGTTTGACTACGAATGGTGCATCGCTCGTGCAGTGGATGGCTTGCATGGAGGCAATTACCCCCAATTGTTTGAAACGAGGTTGATCGGCTGGGTCAATATGTTGTGCATGTTCTACCCGCCAACGGCTATCTGGTTTCATACCTGTTTTTTCAAAAACATTCAATATTTCGCGGTTGCCTCGGTCGCCAATAGCATGCACACAGTATTGTAGATTTTGGTCTCGACAAGC
Organism: Chitinophagales bacterium; assembly: GCA_013297575.1. Lineage (GTDB taxonomy): Bacteria > Bacteroidota > Bacteroidia > Chitinophagales > Saprospiraceae > M3007. The sequence goes on along the minus strand of JAAFHO010000039.1, from coordinate 4,023 downwards.
GGCGGCTATGGCTGCAATCGTGTCCAATGGTGTGGTATTTTGCCCATAAGAATCGGGTTTGTCGGAATATGGCTCTAATAACCAAGCCCCATACGATCCTAATGCGCCATCAAAATAGGCTTTTACGGCTCGGACGGTGAAAAAATTATTGCCAAGATTCAATTTTGGAAAATCCTTAATTTTTCCTAGGTCTGACATGCGGGGTTGTGCGATCATTGCCCAAAGTCGAGTGCCAAAACTTCCGGCTTGGGCGAGGCGCTGGTATTGCTCTATTTCCCACCAGCTACTGCCAGCATCCTGAAACGACGTGATGCCACGGCGCAGACATTCGCGGGTTGCATAACCCACAATGGTATCAAATTCGGAGATTCGCTCTGCTTCTGAGCGTTGGTTTTTCCATTTAGTGAAGGGCTGGTCGATAAGATCCATTGCATTTTCTTCAAATACGCCAAGTGCTCTTCCGGCGGCATCGCGTACGATACGGCCACCTTGAGGATTGGGTGTTTCGGCACTGATACCGGCCAATTCCATTGCTTTTGCATTGGCGAGTAGGGCATGACCGCTGGCGTGGTACAGCACTACCGGATTATTGGGCGATACAGCACTGATGTCATTGTGATATGGATAGCCATTTACGGTTACACCTGCTGGTTTTGTCCATTTTTCTTGGTGCCAACCACGTCCTTCGATCCAAGTATTGGGTGTTGTATTTTTTATTTTTTCGGAGACCAAATCGCGTATTTGAGCAAAAGAGGTGGTGTTCATCAAATTGAGGTTGCGCAAACTATGCCCCAGCGAAGAGAAATGCCCATGTCCTTCTATCAGGCCAGACATGGCAAATGCGCCTTGCAAATTGACCATTCGGGTGTTTTTTCCTTTGTAAGCGATGGCACCTTCGTCGTTGCCTACATATACAATGCGATCGTTTTCGATTGCAACCGCCGTGACCTCTAATTGGGTGGTGTCTGATGTAAAAAAGCGACCATTGGTAAAGATGAGTGTTGCCGTTTTTTGTGGATTTGCGCAACAAAGCACAAAAAATAGCGCGCTTACGTAAAGATATTTCATAGTGTAGTAAATTTGCTGCAAATGTAGCGATTTCTTTTACCCACTACATCCACTTTTATGCAGATAAAATCTATTTTTCCGACACTCCTATTTTTATTTTTTGCGGCAAGTGCCACAGCGCAGCATCCCGAAGGATGGGATGAACTGGATCAAATCATTGCCTTGCGCGTAGCCTTAAAGCAGTCCATTCCATCCAACGACAAGAAAAAAGGTGCAATTCAAATCGACTCTTTGCGCGATTTGTCCAATCAGGAACATTGGGGATTACTTTGGGATGAACGTTGGTTGGCTTATCACTGGTCGGAGCGACATAGATTACTTTTGGAAGAAGTGCAAAATTTTACAATGGATAAAAGGAACGATGAAGAATACGCCAAGCAGCCGCCTAAAGATAATCTGTTTGAAGTAATCGATCAAACTATGTACGGGGCAGCAAATGCCTACGCTGCAGTATTGAAAAATTCAGGATTGAATGCCGAAGAGCAAGCGTTTTTAAACTTGCATTTACAATATTTACTGCGAAATAATACAGAAAATGAACGGGATATGCGTAGTGATTTTTTAAAACATTATCCTGGTTCGAAGTATAACTATTTTATTAGGACATTTATGGAATTACCGCCCGATGCTAGGCAACATTGGTTTTCGGTAGAGGGTAATTTTTTGCAAAATAATTGGCAATCAGAATTAGAACGCAATGTAAATACGGGTTGGGGTTTTTTAGGGGGCGTCAATTACCACAAACGCCGCTGGACGATTGCTGGCCAAGTTGCCATTACTTATCAGAAAAATGTGCGTGTTATTTATGGTAATTATGCGGACTGGCCGATCAATGCCCGATCAAGTTATAACGATTATGGTTTTTCGGTAGGTTATGCTGTTTTTGACAAAGCAAAGGTGCGTATCAGTCCATTTGTACGGGCTGGTCTCGTTAGTTTTAATTCAGTAGCGCCCACCGATGATGATGGCAACTTGCTCGAAAATCCTTACGTTGAATTTGACGTAACATCCCTTTCTTTAGGTGCGGGCTTGGGTATTGATTTAAAACTGAAAACCAGAAAAAACAATGAACGAGGGTTGTTGCCGCCCAATTACGCGGGTTTTAAGATGAGAATTGGTTATAATCGGTTGAATTTTGGCAAAAACAACGCACAATTAGCGGGTAATACTTTGTTTTTTTCGATAGGATACCAAATTACGGGGACTTAGTTCTAATTTTACGCCATGCAAGTAGTAGTTTACGGACGACAATACAAGGAGCAAGATCATATACACATTCAAGCAGTTTTTGATGCGCTCCACGCCGAGGGTTTTAACACCTATATATATACGCCTTATTTAAAGGATATTATTCATAAGATCAAGTTTAAAGGGCCTTATGCGCCCTTTGATGACCACCGCGATTTCAAAGTGCATAAAATTGATTTTGTGATTGTTTTGGGGGGTGATGGCACTATGCTCAACGCGGTTACGTTGGTGCGTAGTTCGGATGTACCTATGTTGGGGATCAATTTAGGGCGGATGGGATTTCTAAATAATATTGAAAAGACGAATATCGCCGATGCGGTTCGAAAACTCAATAACGGTATGTATCAACTTGAAGAGCGGAGTACATTATTTTTGGAAAGTACGCCAGGTCTTTTTGGGGATGTCAATTTTGCGCTAAACGATTGTACGATCTTAAAGCGCGATACCTCGTCGATGATTACAGTGCATACCTATATCAATGGCGATTTTCTCAATTCTTATTGGGCCGATGGTATTGTACTGGCCACGCCTACCGGTAGTACGGGGTATTCCTTGAGTTGTGGTGGTCCGGTTATAATGCCCAATTCTGCCAATTTTGTATTAACACCGGTGGCGCCGCACAACCTCAATGTGCGTCCGATTGTCCTTTCCGATGATTCGGTGGTTTCTTTTGAAATAGAAGGTCGTGGGGAGAATTTTATTTGCACCATGGATTCGCGGTTTGAGTTAATTGGTACGCACCACCAATTGGCGGTACGAAAAAATGATTTTACCGTAAAATTGGTGCAATTACAAGACGAAACTTTCCTAAAAACAATTCGTGGAAAATTGGCTTGGGGCAGTGATATTCGCAATTAATATACCTCATCATGCTCGACGCGCATCAACATTTTTGGCATTACCACCCCGTCCGAGATGCTTGGATATCGGATGATATGGCTGTATTACGCCATGACTATCTACCTCCGCAACTACAGCCTGTTTTATTGGCCAATGGCATCCATAGTTGTATTGCTGTGCAGGCCGATCAGTCTGAAACAGAAACTCATTTTTTATTGGATTTGGCTGCGCAACACGATTTTATTAAAGGGGTAGTCGGCTGGGTAGATTTCTGTGCCGAAAATGTGGAAGCACGTTTGGAATATTGGGCTCAATTTCCTAAATTACGCGGTTTTAGGCATATTTTACAGGGAGAACAACCTGAATTTATGCTTCAAAAGTCTTTTTTAAATGGTCTGTGCGCATTACAAAAATTTGATTTTACGTACGATATTTTGGTATATCCGACGCATTTGGATGCTGTAAAAACGGTATTAAGTGAAGTGCCCGACCAAGCCTTTATACTCGATCATTTGGCCAAACCCTATATCAAAAATGGTTTGATTGATCAATGGGCAAAAGATATTCAAATATTAGCGCAACACGAAAATTTATATTGTAAAGTATCGGGGTTGGTGACGGAGTCTGATTGGGGCAATTGGAAAATAGCAGATTTTAGGCCATACCTCGATATTGTGTTTAAGGCGTTTGGGGAGGAAAGGGTAGTGTATGGCTCCGATTGGCCGGTATGTTTATTAGCAGGTTCTTATTCGGATCAACTCAGTATTTTAAAGGAATATGGCGATGCTCGTTTTTGGGGAGAGAATGGCGCGGCATTCTATGGGGTGGATCTATAAAAAAAGAGGCTGTTTCACAAGTACTTGCAAA
>JAAFHO010000389.1 GCA_013297575.1 Chitinophagales bacterium | reverse complement strand
GGTATTTGGAAAAAAAATGGCACCGGGAGAGAAGTTTTTGTTTGAATTTAGGGTGGAGTAAGTAAAAATTATTCCACCGTCACCTTATAGGAGTGAGGAATGATTGAAAATATTGAAAAGTACGAGATGGCCAAATCATTCAGAAGCACGTGCAAAGGTGCAGCGCACCGTAATATTTGTAGCAAATAGAGGCAACATCACGTGCAAAGGTGCAGCGCACCGTAACGTAAATTTAATATTGCGGTGCGCTGCACCTTTTAAAAGAAAACCCTGCTTGCAAATCTCGAACAGTTAAAAGGTATAAAAGAATTATTTCCGGCTTTATCTCAAATAAAATGCCACTTAAAGCCGAAAATCGTGTTATTTTCGGCTTTATCTCAAATAAAATATTACTTAAAGCCGGAAATGTTGTAATTTTGGGCTTTATCTCACTTTTTAAACGAGTTAAAGCCGAGAATGGAAAAATTATTCATTGGTCGAGAAGAAGAAATTAGGATTTTAACAAAAGCCTATGAGCATAGCGAGGCGCGTTTTGTGGCCATCTTTGGTCGTCGTCGGGTCGGTAAAACGTACTTGATTCGGAAGGTATTCGACGATAAAGTTGCATTTTACATGACAGGGCTTTCTGGCGTAACAGCCAAGCAGCAAATTTTCAATTTTCACACGGCATTATTGCGGCAGGGTGGAAACTTTGCAACAGTTCCTAAAAATTGGTTTTCGGCATTTCAAAATTTGATTGACTTCTTGGAATCTTCGCATAAGGCCAAAAAAGTCGTTTTTTTGGATGAATTACCTTGGTTAGCCTCCAAAAAGTCAGATTTTTTATCAGCATTAGAGCATTTTTGGAATAGTTGGGCATCCGCAAGAGCCGACATATTATTGGTCGTTTGTGGTTCGTCTGCTTCTTGGATGGTCAATGAATTGATTAAAAACAAAGGAGGGTTGCACAATCGCGTAACCGATAGAATTCGCCTAGAACCTTTTTCCTTACGTGAAACAGAGGCTTTTTTACGCGCCCGAAACCCGCATATTGACCGTTATTCAATCGTTCAACTGTACATGGCCATGGGCGGGATTCCATATTATTTGGACGCAGTTTCCGAACAAGAAAGTGCGATGCAAAATATTGAGCGCATTTGTTTTTCGAGAAATGGTATTCTTCGAGAAGAATTTACGTTTCTGTTGCAATCACTTTTCAGTAAAGCCGAACATCACATTGCAATTTTAACTGCGCTCGCCACAAAAAATATGGGATTGACCCGCAATCAATTAGTAGAAGCAAGCAAACTACATAATAGTGGTAGATTGACATTGATGTTGGCGGAATTAGAGGAAAGTGGTTTTGTGCAATCTTATATGCCGTTTGGCAAAAATAAACGCGATATGTTGTACCGACTGTCTGATTTTTATACGGCATTTTATTTTAAATTTATCCGAAATGCAACGATTTTGGATGAAAACAATTGGTTAAATGCCCTTGAAAGTGGTCGTTACAATGCTTGGAAAGGCTTTGCTTTTGAGCAAGTATGTCTGAGTCATATCCGACAAATCAAGCGTGCGCTCGGCATCCAAGGTGTTGTTACTCAATCTGCTGCTTGGCAAAGTACGGAAGCAGGCGCGCAAATTGACCTTTTGATTGACCGAAAAGATAGAGTGATTAATATTTTTGAAATTAAATTTTCTGAAAATACTTACACGATTACCCAATCTTACGCAGCGCAATTGGCTCAAAAAATAGCAATTTTTAAAGAAACAACGCAGACAAAAAAATCCGTTTTACTCACCATGATAACACCTTTTGGTGTCCAAACAAATGCTTATGCTTCGGCCATGCTGCAATTTAATTGGACAATGGATATACTTTTTGAATGAACAGTATGAGGTCTGTGCGAGCAGCATTAAACCTCATTTTATTTTTTCTAAAACTTTTTCACAAAAAAGTTTTTCCTTTACAAAAAAATAAACTTACCTTTGCGCTCCTTTTTAGGGAAACACAGTTGCGGGCGTGGCGAAATTGGTAGACGTACCAGACTTAGGATCTGGCGCCGAGAGGCATGGGGGTTCGAGTCCCTCCGCCCGCACTTCATTTTGAAATAAGCATACAGATGCCCACTATTGCTCGTACAGACCTCACGCCATCACATCTTCACCTCACCATTACGCTTTTACGCGAAGATCTCAAACCTAAATTAGATTCAGAATTTAAACGCCTTAAACAGCGTGCCGTCATCAAGGGATTCCGTGCAGGTCAAGCACCTACACAATATGTCAAATCCTTATATGGCCAATCCCTGTTTTACGACGTGTTTAACAAAATGATGTCTGACGAACTTACGGGATTCCTAAAAGATAATGATTTGGACGTACTCGGCCAGCCACTTCCTGTGGAGGACGGCCAACGCCAGTACAAATTTAGTATCGACAATCCAGAACCCGAATATAGTGTGGTGTATGAGATTGGACACGTACCCAAGTTTGAATTGGCAGGTTTGAGCAAAGATGAAATCTATGACCGTTACGAGGTAACTGATTTGGATACATTGGCAGCAAAAGACCTTGAGGAAGCACGCAAAAGCGGCGGCACACGCACCAATCCAGAAGAAGATATTCTCGAAAATGATGTGATTAAGGTCGCTTCCAAAGAAATGGACGGCGATAGCCCAAAGGCCGATGGCTGGGAGACGACTATAACCTTGTCTGTTAACGAAATCGTCAATCCCGATCTTAAAGCACAGGTATTGACCCTCAAAAAGGGTGACAATATTCGTTTTGACGTAGCTGACCTCGAAACAAACCGCGATCAAGATTTTATCCGCAAATACTTACTGAGCATTCCCGCCGATGACGAACGTGAAGTAGGCAACGTATTTGAAGGTGAAATCATTGAGGTTTCCCGTGTAGGTGTTGCAGAATTGAACGAAGAATTTTTCCAGGCTAATTTTGGTGAAAATGTAAAAACAGAAAGCGAAGCCATAGAGGTAATTAAAACGGGTGTTGCCCAGTTTTATGAGCAACGCGCTAATGCCCTTGTTTTCCGCGAAATGCAAGATCGCTTGTTGAAACTCAATAACGTGGAATTGCCCGATGAATTTCTGAAGCGTTGGTTGCGCCTTTCTAATGAAGGTGTAGTATCGCAAGAAGAAGTCGATAGAGAGTACGATAGTTTTGCTACCAGCCTCCGTTGGACGATGGTGCGCGATCGTATCATTGAACGATTTGGCATAACAGTAAGCGAGGAAGAAATTCGCGAAGAATTTTACAGAACTTTGATCAACTATTTCCGCGCACAATTACCGATGGAAATGCTCAAAGGTGGTGTAGATCGAATGATGTCTGATAAAAAAGAAGTAGAACGCGTTTCTTCTAATATCCAATACGAAAAAATGTTCAATGCTGCATTGACAACGGTAACAACACAACCTAAGTCCATCAGTTCTGAAGAGTTCCACGCTATTTTCGATCAGGCAAAGCAAACAACACAAGGGTAATTCCCTTTTAGTTTAGTCCCTTGAATACGGTAGTTGGTGGTACTAAGTGGTAGTTTCATCGTTTAGTACAGTTCCCAAGGGTTTAATATTTGAGCAATTTGGCGAATTCTGTGTTATAATTGCTTCAACAAAATAAATATAACTAGTCATGTTCGACCAAAACGAGTTTAAAAAATATGCTGTCGGCCATCTTGGCATGAGCAGTATGCACCTAGAGCATTACATGCAGAAAAGTACTGCAGGCGTGGCTCCAAATATTAAGGCTTTTACTCCAGCAGTGATCGAAGAGCGCCAATTGAACGTAGTTCAAATGGACGTTTTTAGTCGCTTAATGATGGATCGTATTATTTTCATGGGCGTACCTGTGACCGAATATGTAGCCAATGTCATTCAAGCACAATTGCTTTTCTTGGAATCTATCGACTCCAATCGCGATGTACAAATGTTTATCAATAGCCCTGGCGGTTCGGTAATCGACGGCCTTGGTATTTACGATACCATGCAGTATATCCGCCCCGATGTCGCTACAATTTGCACAGGTTTGGCCGCTTCTATGGGAGCAGTATTGTTGGCTGCTGGCGCAAAGGGCAAACGTTCTTGCTTGTTCCATAGCCATATTATGATCCACCAGCCATCAGGTGGCGCACAAGGACAAATTTCTGATATCGAGATCACATACCATTTGATCAAAAAAATGCAGAAATCTTTGTACGATATCCTTGCACACCACACTGGACAAACTTACGAGAAAATCCTGGAAGATTGTAACCGCGATAACTGGATGGGTGCTGAAGATGCGAAAGCGTATGGCCTTATCGACGAAGTATTGAGCCGCGATAACCCACGTAAGTAATCTTCTAACGAGATTAAATAACGTTTGATACAAAGACGTTAGAAATAAGAAATGAGATAGTTGGGACAACGTTAAGTTATCTCCGTATCTTTGCCTTATCTCTAACGTCTTTTGTTTACCCCCCTAACCCCCCTAAATTTTAAAAAAAAATGGTAAAAAAAGGGAAAATATCTCAAAATCATTGTTCCTTCTGCGGACGCGGAAAGGAAGATGTATTGATATTAATATCGGGTATGGATGCCCAAATTTGCGAAGCCTGTGTCGATAAAGCATCCGATATGGTGGATCAGCATTTGGGCGAAGATGCTGCCCGTCCGCCGAAAAGTGATGGAGAAGGCGGATATTCATCCAAATATAGTGGCAAAGTAAAACCTATTCCACCTTCCGAAATGAAGGCTTTCTTAGATAAATACGTTATTGGTCAAGATGATGCTAAAAAGGTTTTATCGGTAGCCGTATATAACCATTATAAGCGTTTGATGTACAAGGAAAATGGCAAACAGGGCGATGTGGATATTGAAAAATCCAATGTGCTATTTGTGGGCCAGACCGGTACCGGAAAAACATTGATGGCCAAAACCATTGCAAAACAACTCAATGTACCCTTTACTATCGTGGATGCAACGGTATTTACCGAAGCAGGTTATGTTGGAGAAGATGTAGAAAGTATCCTTGCCCGATTATTGCAAGTATGCGATTTTGATGTAGAAGCAGCCGAGCGCGGTATTGTTTATATCGACGAGATCGACAAAATAGCCCGCAAACAGGATAATCCAAGCATTACGCGTGATGTATCGGGCGAAGGCGTACAACAAGGTATGCTCAAAATGCTGGAAGGTGCCGAAGTATTGGTACCACCACAAGGCGGACGTAAGCACCCCGAACAAAAAATGCTTAAAGTAAACACCCAGAATATTTTATTTATCTGTGGTGGCGCATTTGATGGTATCGAAAAAAATATTGCCCGTCGCGTCAATACGCAGGTCATTGGCTATAATAAGCAGGCATCGGAGAAAATTGATAAAGAAAATCTACTCCAATATGTAAGCCACCAAGATATCAAAGCATTTGGTTTAATCCCCGAATTGGTGGGGCGTTTGCCAGTCATGGTGCATTTGGATCCATTGGATACAGATACCCTAAAACTGATCCTTACTCAACCACGCAATGCACTCCTCAAGCAATACCAACAACTGTTTGATATGGAAGGTATTGCATTGGAATTGACCGAGGACGCAGTGCAATTTATTGCCGAAAAAGCATTGGAGTACAAACTAGGTGCGCGCGGTCTCCGCTCTCTTTGCGAAGCCATCCT
>JAAFHO010000388.1 GCA_013297575.1 Chitinophagales bacterium | reverse complement strand
GGCCGACTAAGCGCGGCCATGTAGCCTGTGCTCATGTTCAATTAAAATTAAGAAATGAAAAAATTATTTGAAGAATTAGAATTACTTCTATTTGTTAATAAAATAGATGAATTAGTCCCAAAATTAATCTCTTTTTTAAATGAAAAAGAATTAGAGGAGGATAAGAATCAAGTCATTTTACTCGGAAGTAGGTACAATGAGCTCTACAAGGAAAAACTATTAGGCATAATTTCCTATGAAAATTTTAGTACGGAGCGTGCGAAAATTGTTTATGGATTCACCTATGTCATTACAGATTTAAAGAAGCAATACAAGAACGATGAAAATAATATTATTGACAATATAGATAATGTATCGGATACAGAGCGTTTAACTCAAAACGAAATTAAATCAATTTCAAGGGATTTTTCTGAATCAAGGGGAGTTGGTTTTTATTCTAATCTACTTAATATTTCAAAGAATGTTTGTCGGATTGAAATAGACAATAAAAGTGGTTTTGGTACAGGTTTTATTTTTCGAAATGGGTGGTTGTTAACTAACCATTTTATACTTCCTTCAAAAGAAACAATTGAGGATGCAATTGCCCAGTTTAATTATGAGGAAGATGAACATAGAGTTTTGAAACAAATTTATACCTATAAATTAGATAGAGATAATGTTATTTTGAACAAGGAAGTAAACTATACTTTCGTAAAATTAATTGAAAATGATAATGCTCCAAAATTAGTTGATTTTATGAATTTCAACTTATCATCTACTCCGATTATTAAAGGCCAAAATGTTATTATAATACAACATCCTTTTGCAAAGACAAAAGAAATAGATATTAATGCTAAAATAATTGATACAGAAAAGGAGTTAACTATGTACAATGGAATCACTCATCCTGGTTCATCTGGGGCTCCAATTTTAAATAATGAATTCGAGTTGTTAGGGATTCATTTAGGTCGCTCAGATGACGGACAAAATAAATTATTTATCCCAATACATAAAATAATAAACTCTTTAGAACCAAATGACTATAATTTAATAATGCAATAAAATGCATAGAACATTCAGGGCTTAACCGCTGACGGGCAGGCGTAGCCGCACAGATCGCCCCCTACCCACAACCTGCCCGTCAGAGGCAGAGTCAGTCCCGCAATAGAGCGGGATTGAACGGAGCCAGCCTTACTTCCCATCTTTTGGAACCCAAAAGCAGCAAAACAATCAAGATCTGCAAACACGAACTATCTCGATACCGTCGGGATTACAAAAAAAATTATACTTCAATAAAAAGCCCCTTGGATATCTTGATAATATAATAAGTTGTCTTTATGTTTGCAGCGATATATACACTCGTTCACCCACGATACTTCGGCCAGATAAGATGTTTACGTTCGTATTTGTTGTGTGTTTTTGGATTGTTGCTGTGCGACTATTCAGGATTGCCGCAATTTGCGATATGTCTGATTACTGATTATGCGGGTTTTCACGCAACTGGATATATGTAGTGGGGTGACGGCAAACCATAGTTCTGCGAACTAGGTCACAATAAAAGATCATATAAAGCCATCACTATCGAGTAAAATCATACCTTTGAGTACAGAAAAATCCGAAGAACAGTTTTTAAAGTAAATACCTTCAAGTTCGAGCGCAACTACGGTCAGGCAAAATAATACCCAGAGCAATCCGGGGAGATTGGGCAGAAAAAGAAAGGATAGACGAGTATTCTAATCGTACAGCAAACCATTAAAAATGTGTAAAAAAACTCAAAAGATTGAATGTGTCACCCGAAGAACTGGTTTTTAATTAACTGATTTTCAGTTGGTTGTAAGCCTTTAGTCAAAATTTTGATGAGGAAGTCCAATCTGGGGCATCGCTGCAAAATCTGAACAATTGCTTAAAAAATGGTGCTCATAGATCAAAAAAACAGGCGCAATATGGGGCATTGTATTGAATATTCGGTGTATATTTGAGCTCGGGTTGGGCTTTTGGCACAGGCTGCGTTAGAAAAATAAAAAATACTAAATAAAATGTTTCGAGCATTGGATGTATTTTCAATTATCAAACCAATAATACTATCACTATGAATTTTAAAACAACACAACCTGCTACGCTGTTTTTTTTATTTTGGATCAGCACATGGCAACTATCTTTTGCTCAAAGTTGGGAAAAAGAAATTCAGGTACCAACCGGGAAGTCGGCAACAACCAACCGGGTCAAGGTATTGCCCGATGGCAGCCTATTAAAAGGAGCCTATCTTACACAATATGATGGAACTGCAACGGTAAACCAAATTCAACTGACCAGAATAGGAATAAACGGGGCTGAGTATTGGAATCGCTTTTATGAAATGCCTTCAACCAATTGGTTTGGCCCATGGATGTTTGATTTAGATGTGACGTTGGATGGCACAATCTATTTAGCGGGCACAGTAAATGTTGGAAATGACATGCAGGTACGAATTTGGAGACTAAAAGCATCCGGACAGATTTCATGGGTTCGCACCTTTGGGTTTGCCTCCCGATTGGAAGTAGTCGAAGATATGACTATTACAAATGAAGGGGATTTACTGATTTCGGGAACCGACCAAGACACCCCCTTTTTGTTGAAGGTTAAGCCCAATGGCACCCAAGACTGGATAAAATTCATCAACAACTCGACAGCGTACGGTGCAGATGGTGTAGCGGTAGCAGCCAATGGTAATATTGCTATCACAGGGAGTTCGAGCGGTTATGCTTATCTCGCGTTGTTATCGCCTAGTGCCGAATTACTTTGGCAGACTACATATCCTTACAGAGGACAAGACTTTGGTATTGCAGCCATGCCGGATAGCTCCTGGGTGATTTGTGGGAATTTTATCCAAGAACCTACTTCAGATTTCGATCCTTTTTTAATGGTTGCTGATAAAAATGGAACGCTCTTATGGGAACGGCACGAAGGGCCTGATAATACGAATGAGGTTTATTCGCAAGTTGTAGTTGCTCAAAATGGCGACATTTATGTTGCAGGTTGGATTTCTGATCCTCCAAATACTGCCGGCCTTATTGCACGATTCGATGCAACAGGAAACCTGCTTTTCGACCATCAATATGGTCAATTACTGCGTCTAGAATTCTTAGAAGATATTGCTTTGCTTCCTCAAGGCGGACTTGTTGGCGCTGGGAGGGTGGGAATTAGTGGCGGCGGTACTAAAGGTTGGGTCTTCCGAGAAAATTCTGAAGGGGAACTAAACAACAACCTATTGGAAGGGAAACTTTTTTCAAACCTTGACAATAATTGTAATTTTGATGCTGGAGTGGATATAACTATGCCCAATCGTCACATCACGATCCGTAAAGGGGCTAATATCATCACCCTTCCAACTGATGCTGAAGGCAATTATAAAATTAGTGTTGATACCGGCCATTTTGAAATTAGTGCTGGACATAACCTGAACTATTGGGAACCCTGTAATGCAAACAATACTGTTGTTTTTAACGATTTCAATGGTAGCGCACAATTAAACTACCCGCTCACACACAGTTTGAATTGCCCTGATATGACCATTGACATTAGTACAAGCATATTGCGGCGATGTTTTCAGACTCAATACACCGCCGCCTATTGCAACAATGGAACTGCGACAGCCGTAGGCGCCTATGTAGATATTTTTCTTCCAGCGGAATTAACGCTGATTTCCTCAAGCCTTACTTCAATACCATTGGGAAACAATACTTTCCGTTTTCAAATTGGCGATGTAACACCCCTGCAATGCGGAACTTTTGACTTTACAGTCGAAGTTGGTTGTGATAACGTACAACTCGGCGATGTACTTTGCGTTTCCGCAGAAATTTATCCAGATACCATCTGCACGACTCCCGATCCGCTTTGGTCAGGAGCCGTTCTTACATTGACTGGCAGTTGTGAAGGAGATTCTGTTCAATTTATTATTAATAATGCTGGAATAGGCAGCATGGTGACCCCAAAGACGCTCTTGGTGACCCGAAATGCCGACAATTACTGGCAAACCGCTGTTCTCCTTGACGCTGGGGAATCTCGATCGTTTCGGTTTGAAGCAAGCGACGAGATTTGGCATGCCGAGATTGACCAAGTCCCTTATTTCCCAACACCTTCTCACCCAAGCGCAACCATTGATGCTTGTAGCGGCATTGCTTCAAATACCAGCGTTCTGCAATTTGCCTCGGATGATGAAATAAACACGTCTGAACGGGATTGCCGCGAGGTAATTGGCTCCTGGGATCCCAATGACAAAACCGGTTATCCACTAGGGATAGGCAGTGAACATCAAATACGTCCTAATACGGAATTAGAATACCACATCCGATTTCAGAATACAGGTACCGATACTGCATTTACTGTGGTCATTAGGGACACACTTTCTCCCTTTTTACAACACTCAACCCTGAAGGTTGGGGCATCAAGTCACTCCTTTGAATACAATATTCGAAATGGGGTTTTAGAGTTTGTATTCAATAATATTCTCCTTCCAGATTCCAATGTAAATGAGGTGGCATCTCATGGCTTTATTAATTTCCGCATTGCACAAAATATTGACCTACCAACTAGCACGACTATTTTCAACCGAGCGGGCATTTATTTTGACTTTAATGAGGCAGTATTGACCAATACAACATTTCACACGATAAGACCGGTCTTAACATCAGTCTCCCCAGAACCCAATAGCCCCTCATCTCATGCGAGTGTACAAATTTATCCCAACCCGGGTGTAAACGATATAATGCTCAACGTAGATCATTTGTCTTTAGAGGAGCAGGTGCTACCAATTCGATTACAATTTTGGCGAGGCGACGGGACTTGGTGGGAAGAACACCTTCTTAATCCAGTAGACCAACACTTAAATTGCAGTAACTGGCCTAATGGAGTCTATTTATTTAGAGCCATATCCACCGACAAGATTTTAGGGCAAGGTAAGTTCCTGAAAATATAAAAATCGAGTAGGCAGAGGCGACCCCACGGTCGCCCTGCCCGCTCACACCTCCTGACCGCAAGCGTCAGGATCAAGGAGCAACTTCTGATTGGCGTTTTGTGCATAGATTAATAGTGACCCTACACGATTTTTATACACCAAAACCTACACAGCGCCGAAGTTTACCTCTGAATACCCAACCAAAAAACCACCAATAAATCCACCTTTTTAGCACCTACGTTGAAAATTTCCTACCAATGGTTGAAAGGCCCCCGAAGGCCCCTAGATCCCCTGTTCCTTTGTAGCATCGTTCACAACAAATCTACAAAATTATGCCGAACTTTCTTGAATCATTTGGCCAACAATTTGGCATCGCACCTGCTTGGATATTAGCCTCTCTTTTTATATTTTTGCGCTATGCTGGGCCAGCGAGTATTGTTTTTTTTATTGTTTACAAAATGAAGCGCAATGCTTGGTTTTCTTGGAAAATCCAGCAAAAATTCCCTAAAAACGAACAATTGCGCTCCGAACTGATGTATTCGTTTTTTACCTCGCTGATATTTGGAGGCATGGCATTGGGGGTTTATTTCCTGCGCAAATCAGGTTATGGTGTACTGTATTTCCAAATTGCTGAATATGGTTGGGGCTACTATTTTGCAAGTATTGCCGTACTTATTTTTGCCCACGACACCTATTTTTACTGGACGCATCGCCTCATGCACCACCCTAAGTTGTTCAAACACATACACTTAGTGCACCACCA
>JAAFHO010000387.1:556-5680 GCA_013297575.1 Chitinophagales bacterium | reverse complement strand
CAAAAATGCCACTTTCTTCTCGTACTGCTTGTCGTGGGAGTGTAGCGGATAAATTGATTAAGGGTGAGAATATTGGAAAAAAGAAAAATTGATCATCACCCAAAGTATAATCTGGTAATATAGAAAAATCAAGTGTGGATGAAGAACCAATACCCAAGCGAGCATCTATTGCGGTGGTTGTCATAAAAGAATAGGGGTACGATTCGTAAAAATTGGCATCCTTGATAGCAAAAGTGTATTTATTCCAATCAGATTCATTCAATAGCGAAATCCCCAACCTAGTCCGCTGACGGATCTGCTTCAAACCCTCCAATTGACCATATTGTAGCACCTTATCTTTAACCAAAGGATCTTGCGGGTTCCAAGTGGAGGTTTCTCCGGTGCTTCTGTCGTACCGTGTGAATTGCAGCCCCCAGTCCTGTTCCGTTTGTTTTGGAAAGCGCAATGCGGTATAAGGGATAAACATTTCTAGCGTCCAACCATCTACAGCTACCTTGGTTTGCACTTGCCAGTAGGTGTCGTAAAACCGTTCAGAAAGGGTGCTACTTTGTCGTATATCGATCCGTTGCCCAGCGGCATTTACCGCAAACTCAAAAGCATTTTGGTCGTCGTTCCAAGTGTCCAGCCCTACCGAAAAGTAGTCGCCAGTCCCGAAATTATCGCGTTGGCTGCCTTCATTCCGTATTTTATTGCTCTGGCATACGGCTGCGATATACACGCCCCGTTCGTCGTAGGCCATTTGTACTTTAGTGGCCATTTGCGGTGTTTTGCCAAAAGAGGGTAGGGTAGTGGTAAAGTTTTCGGTAATGGGTATCGTACTCCAAGATGCACTTTCCAGACTGCCATCTATGGTAGGGGCAGCGGGTATGGGTTGGAGGAGGTAGCTGCGCTGCGCAATAAGGTTGATCGCTCCTGAGAGTAAAAAAAGGAGTAAGATTTGCTTTTTATTCATGGTGATAGATGTTAAAAGATGTTTATTGAAAATTGTAATATTTGCGGCAAAAATAATAAATTCTTATTTGGTTTTAAAGTTTTATTTCACCTGTACTTTCTTAAGTACTTGGACACAATTAATTATCATTTTGAACTTGGTCTTTTCTGCCCATACTTCGACACGCTCAGCATAAATCCATCCCCATTTTTTCGTTAGATAGCGCCTGCTATCTGCCTCAAAAATGGCTCGTCTAGCCGAAAAATACCTGCGTTCATTTCTGCAATTAATTATGTCCAAGTACTTAATTATCTTTGCTC
The DNA here is from genome assembly GCA_013297575.1 of Chitinophagales bacterium. Taxonomy (GTDB): domain Bacteria; phylum Bacteroidota; class Bacteroidia; order Chitinophagales; family Saprospiraceae; genus M3007. Next base: position 4,429 of record JAAFHO010000387.1, on the reverse strand, counting down.
CCCAAAAAAATAAAACGCAACATAACTATGAAAATCGGTTTAATGTCGGATACCCACTCGTACCTCGATCCCAAAGTATTCCAGTATTTTGAGCCTTGCGATGAAATATGGCATGCTGGCGACTTTGGTACAATGGCACTTATTGACCAATTAAGGGCGTTTAAACCCCTTCGTGGCGTTTATGGCAATATCGACAATAACGCCATACAAGCCGAGATGCCACTTGATTTGCGTTTTGAATGTGAAGGATTACACGTCTTTATGACCCATATTGGTGGGTATCCAGGTAGGTATCATCCGCGTGTACGACCCTTGCTGATCGAAAATCCTCCCTCCAATGGGCTGTTTATTACGGGGCATTCCCATATTTTAAAGGTAATGCCCGACCGAACCCTCGGTTTCTTGCATATCAACCCAGGTGCTTGCGGTAACGAAGGCTGGCACAAAGTAAAAACCTTGATCCGATTTGACATAGACGCGGGTAAAATCGGCAATTTGGAGGTCATTGAAATTGGACAACGAGGTGGATAAGCAATATAGAAAATTTATTGGTTCAATTTTTATCGTAATTTTGTCCCTACATGACAATTATAACTATTCAACAATTACTCCAAGCAAAGGCTATACAATTGCCAGCACCAGAAAAGTCGGTGACCAGTTTGATGCTCGATACCCGACACTTACATTTGCCCGGTGCGTTGTTCTTCCCAATCGAAGGCGAACGACATGATGGACATTTGTACCTAAACGATGCTTACCAGTCTGGTGTCCGGCATTTTGTGGTGCGCAAAATACCCGATCTCAGTGGTTTCCCGGAGGCCAATATCCTATTGGTAGAAGATACGCTTTGGGCTTTACAGCAAGTAGCAGCAGCACATCGGCAGCAGTTTGATATACCCGTAATAGGTATTACCGGAAGTAATGGAAAAACCATCGTGAAAGAGTGGCTCTACCAACTTCTCTGCCCTCAGTTCAACATAGTAAGAAGCCCTAAAAGTTATAATTCGCAAGTAGGTGTCCCGTTGTCGGTATGGGAAATCAAAAGGGTTCATACTTTAGCCATTTTTGAGGCGGGTATTTCAAAACGCGGCGAAATGGAACGATTGAACCATGTTATTAAACCCAATATCGGTATCTTTACTAATATCGGTACAGCGCATAGCGATGGATTTAGTAGCGAAAAAGAAAAAATTTGGGAGAAAATGCGCCTGTTTGAAGGCTGCAAACAATTGATTGCTTGTGCCGATCATACCACTGTGATGGAAGTGTTGGAAATTTGGAAAAAAGACCATCCAGCGGTGGAAATCGTATCGTGGTCGCAAAAAGGCCATCCAGCAAGCATTGCTGTTCGTGTCGGTTTGGAAAAGGACAAGTCCATCCTTTCGTTTTCATGGGGAGACGACACTGCAATGGCCACCATACCATTTACGGATACCGCCAGTATTGAAAATGCTGTGCATTGCTTTGTTGCTGGATACGTCATGGGGATGGAAACGACGCTTTTGGCACAGCGACTAGGGCTGCTTGTACCCATCGAAATGCGCATGGAAATAAAATCGGGGATAGATGAAAGTACCTTGATTAATGATTTTTATAATAATGACCTTTCCTCGCTCCAAATCCTGCTACAGTTTTCCCGACAACAGTCGAAAGGTAAACGCGTGACGCTGATCCTCTCCGATATATTGCAAAGTGGCCAAGCGCATATTGAATTATATCGGCAAGTGGCTTTGTTGCTCAAAGGAATAGATCGATTTATCGGTATTGGTACCGAAATAACCGCTATTCAGCCCTTTTTGTCCGAAAAAGTAGAAACGGCTTTTTACCCGGATACCGCCGCTTTTCTGGGTGATATTACGCAGTTTTCGTGGCGAAACAACCTAATTTTGCTCAAAGGTGCACGTCCTTTTGAATTTGAATATATCGCGAAACGTTTAGAGAAAAAAGCGCATCAAACGCGGCTCGAAATCAATTTAAATGCCCTTATCCATAACCTAAAAGTATATAATTCCCTGCTCCAACCAGGCGTAAAAACGATGGCAATGGTAAAAGCCGCTGCTTACGGGAGCGGTGGTGCGGAGGTGGCACGTTTGCTGGAATTTCATAAAGTACATTACCTCGGCGTGGCGTATGCAGATGAAGGGATTGAATTACGGCAAGCAGGAGTGCAATTGCCTATTTTGGTGCTCAACCCCGATACAACTGGTTTTGATGTTTTTTATCGCTACCAATTACAACCAGAAATCTTTAGCCTCCAAATTTTAGAAGAATTAATTGCTTATACGGGCAAAGAAAAGGCCATGACGATCCATATCAAATTAGATACAGGTATGCATCGGTTGGGTTTTGAAAAAGCAGATATTCCGGCGTTAACTGCTGTCTTAAAGTTGCACCCCAACTTAAAGGTGGCCTCTGTTTTTTCTCATTTATCGGCAAGTGACAATCCTGATTTGGATGATTTTACCCACCACCAAGCCGCTAGTTTTTTGGAAATGTATCAATTGATTTGTGCGGTGCTAGATTACGCTCCATTGCGTCATATTGCCAATACGGGTGGTATTTCAAGGTTTCCTCAATACCACTTTGATATGGTGAGGCTCGGCGTTGGGCTGTACGGAATCGACGGAACAGGGCTGCAAAACCAATTGCAGGTAGTTAACGTATTGAAAACGACGGTAAGTCAGGTGAAAAATATTCCGGTTGGTGATAGTGTTGGATACAACCGAAGTTCGGGGGTGTTGACCCATCCTACCCGCATCGCTACCATTAGCATTGGGTATGCAGATGGGTTCCTGCGTGGTGCTGGTAGAGGAGCGTATAAAGTTTTGATTAACAATGTTTTATGTCCAATAATTGGCAATGTTTGTATGGATATGTCTATGGTAGATGTGAGCCATGTTGCCCATGTAAAGGCAGGGGACGAAGTGGTCGTATTTGGGCATAATCCGAGTGTACAATCCTTAGCAGAATGCTTAAAAACAATAGCGTACGAAATTTTTACAAATATATCTGACCGCGTAAAGCGCGTATATGTGCAAGAATAGAGTATGTTTGCATCACAAAATAACCGTCAATCGTATGGCAGAAACGAAAGCTAATATTCTATATGTGGAAGATGACGAAAGCCTCAGCTTCGTTACTCGTGATAACTTGGAACTCAATCACTATAATGTTACGTATTGTGATGATGGGCGAAAGGCAATGGACACCATTAAGTCGGGTGCAAGATTTGATCTTTGCATCTTGGATGTGATGTTGCCAGAAGTAGATGGGTTTGAACTAGCAAAGGCAATCCGCGAACGCGACGATCAAGTCCCAATTATTTTCTTGTCGGCTAAGAGCATGAAACAGGATCGTATCCACGGCTTGTCTATTGGCGCAGATGACTATATGACCAAGCCATTCAGTATTGAGGAATTATTACTCAAAATTGATATTTTCCTGCGTAGATCACGCGTATTGCCCGCCAAGGCCAAAGGCGATAAACCCGTCAATATTGGGAATTATACCTTTGATTATAAAAACTTAAGCCTGAGTACAGAAGGCTATTCAGAAACCTTGACCCAAAAAGAAGCAGATTTGCTAAAATTACTTTTTGAGCATAGTAATCAAGTCATCAAGCGTTCCTTTATCCTCGAAACAATATGGGGAAAGGACGATTATTTCTTGGGTCGTAGTTTGGATGTGTTTATCTCGCGCTTGCGCAAATACCTCAGCATTGACGAGCGGATCAAAGTGGAAAATATCCACGGTGTAGGTTTTAGATTCAGGGTAGAAGACTAGGTTTACTACAAAATAAGTTTATTCATACATGTTGTTGTATGTTTTTTCACCACAAAGGTGCTGTGTTTATTGTATAGTTCAATAAGAAAA
>JAAFHO010000387.1:0-546 GCA_013297575.1 Chitinophagales bacterium | reverse complement strand
TTTATTCTCAATGAAATACTTTTTTACTTTACCTTTGTATATAACTCTAACGTACGAGGACACAAAGTTCACAAAGACGTAGATTAGACGCTTCGCTTTTTTTAGAACACGGAGCGTAAACCCTATGCTTTGTGAACTTTGTAGTGGATAAAAAGGAATATCAAACTACGCCTAATTCGTTGTAGTTCGATATTCCTTTGTTTCAAACACTAATTTTATATCCGAAGTGTAATAAAGAAGTTCCTACCCGGCGCATTGATGCCCGATGCAAAAACACGGTATTGCGTATCTAAAATATTATCAACGCCTACTTGGACCGTAAGTACTTTCCCAATTTTATAGCCACCGCGTACATTAATCGTAAACCATGACGGCATGCCATTGGCAGGGGCGTATTGCTCATTATCTTCTCCATTCAGGAAATATTGACTGATTGGTTTTTTGCCGTTAAATAGGCTAAATAATTCAAAATCAAGCCTTTGCGCATTATACCTAACGCCTGCTTTGCCAAAAAACGGAGGAATATGATCCAATGGTGTGTCACCA
>JAAFHO010000386.1 GCA_013297575.1 Chitinophagales bacterium | reverse complement strand
AATGTAATGCCAAACTGTGGAAATAATTGCTCCAAAATACTGCGTACGCCAAAATACGTATCATCGGGTAATAGGATATGTTGCCCCGATTGAAGGCTTTGGAATACTGCGGTGGCAGCCGTAAGACCCGAAGCAAATGTGACAGCCGCTACGCCGTGTTCCATCAACGCAAGTTTGGTTTCTAATTCGTGGCGGTTGGGTGTATCGTGGCGGGAGTAAGCAAACCCGGAAGGATACGACAGGCCGTCGTCGCCGCGCTCAAAAGTAGTGGACAGCACAATGGGCGACATAACAGCGCGGCTGCTGTCTTGCATTTGACCCTCGTGGATGAGTTGGGTGGAAAGATGCATATTTTTAGCGGTAAAAGTGATAAGTTATTGTTTACACGTTTTTCAGGGGACAAAGATCGTTGTTTTATCTTTGAAAGGCAGGATGGGCTGGCTATTTTCTTTTGACACATGCAAATAGTCGTTCTATCTTTGCAAAAGCTATCAGCCATTCTAAAACGGCAACAGCAATAAAAGTACCCATTTGCCCGCTATTACGTCTCTAGCACCGTATCAGTTTCGGGCTGTGCCATTGTTCATCATTCACGATTATCACTAATAAATATGCGTCTTACATTACTTTTTACACTTTTTGCCTGCGCCATTCAAGCGCAACAATTAACAGATTTCAACCAAATCATAGCGCCTCTTGATTCTCCTGCGGTAGATTTTAAGGAGTATTTAGTTCAATTGGCTTGGATCAATAGCCCCGAAGGCCGAATTGCCGCCGAAGAAGTGCTGAATGCAAAAGACCGCAACAGTAATACAAAAAAAGAATGGATGCGCGATATACAAGCAACATTTAACCTTAATGAGGGTAATTTGCGCCAACAAAACAATGCTTCTGGGAATGTTTTTTTTCCAAGGTATAACTTTGGTGCCACGCTCAATGTATTTAATATTCTTAGCCAAAAGGATAAAAATAGTATCGCCAAACGCGATATTCTTATTGCAGAGCAGAAAGTGAACCAACGGAAATACGCAATCCGTGCCGAAACACTCACCCGTTACGCTTTTTTTAACATGGCCAATAGTGTATTGCTATCCCGCCGACAAGTGGAACAGGATACGAAAAGCGCGCTTGTTTTGATTGAACAACAATACCGCTCGGACGAAAAATCATTTGATGATTTTACAACGGCTTCGTCTAGTTTTTATCAGGCACAGGAAGCGCGTATCAGACAGGAAAATGAGGTATTACAAGCACAAATTCGGCTGGAAGAAATTATTGGTTTGATGTGGGTACAGGTCGTGCATCCTAAGAAAAATTGATTTTTTGTAAAAATTATCGGAGCGACCTTTTTGGGTCGCCCCGATAATTATTGCGAATTGAATTTTTAAAATTTCAAATGTTTAATTTTAAATGTTCAATATTCAATTATACAACTAGCGCACCACCAATTTTTCTACCAACACGCCTTGTGTACTTTCCAAACGGATCGTATAAACGCCAGCAGGCAATACATTTACGTCTAGTGCTACTGATTCACCTTGATTGATATTCAACAAGTTACGTTGTGCTACCACACGACCTTCTGTACTCAATACCGACAAAACTGACCGTCCTGCTAATGCCTGATTGATGGTAAGATACACCATATCAGTAGCTGGGTTGGGTTGTATTTTCATGCGTAATGTATTGTTGCCTAATATATCATTGGTACCAGAAGTAGCAGGATTGACAATAACGCCGCCTTCTGCAACCCTTGAACAGTTTTGGTCGCCTTGCCCAGAAGAAACACATGCTTCTGTATCGTAATTGACCATTTCCAAGAGTTCCAAATCATCAATATACCATCCGTCGAAATTGGTCGTCTCATTGGAAACAAACCTGAATCTGAGCAAAATATCGGCGCCACTCAACGGTTTCATGTCCATATAGGAATGTTTCCAGCCATTTGAATTACCCGAATAACCATATAAAAATGGCGTAGCAAGTGTAGAATAACTTACAGGATCGGTATAACCATTTCTGAAGGTAAGGTTTTTATTGAATAGTCTCCAAGGTTCGTTATCACTAAAACGATACTCTAAGAAACTGGCATCGTTGCCATCTTCTACCCAAAAACGGTTCCAAAAACGCAATACTGGTTTATTACCGCTCACAAACAACGGTGATGCTTTCACCAAAGATGTTTGCATTTTTGCTGCGATGTTATCACATTTCCAAGCTTGTAAACCTGTTACTTTAAATGTAGATTGCAAACCCAAATTCACGGCACCTTGCGTTGCATTTTCTTCATACCAATCTATGCTGCCTGGATCATCTTCCAATTCATCGCGGTACAACCGCAATGAACCATTCATATCTGCTTGGGCGGAGTACGTCAGGGTTATTACCTGTGCTTGAGCCATTGTGCCCAAATCCCAAGTAATGGTATTGCCGTTCACCACACCACTGGTAGATGCCGAAATAACGTTTAAGCCCTGCGGTACAACATCAGAAACCACCACATTGGTGGCATCCTGTCCTTTATGGTTGGTTACTTTGATAGAAAAACTAGCAACTCCACCCGCTTCAATAGTAGGTGTAGTGGTGGTTTTTTGAATTTTCAATTCTTTTACACAAAGTTCGATCGGCTCAAAACTTTCGATACCATCGGTTGCGCTTGTATTTGAGCCTTGGGTTGCATATTTACCAAGTCCTCTGCGAGCAAATACTTTAGAAATAAGGCAAGTATCCACTCCACCATAATTATTAATATCGGCTAAAACAATTGCATTGCGACCATCCTGGAATCCAGGGTTACAAGGTTGCAGTTTCATACCGTCCATCACCAATTGAATGGCGCGACCATTTCCGCTATTGGTATTGTGCCAATCTATATCAAAACCATATTTGTCCACCATAGCCCAGTACAAATCCCATAACATGCTGGTCCATATTTCGCCCAAAGCATGCACTTCTGGGTTTTGCGCCACATCGCCAAAGGTCAATGGGTTAATCGCCATATCCGTTGAATATGGATAACGGCGAATACCGCTACCATCATTGGGTTCGCGACTCACATAAGTACCAACGCCGCGTTTTTTCTGTGCAACATCACCTGCTTTTACAGTAGTGACCAAAGAGAAAAAGTCGCTCCAACCTTCTCCCATTTGCTCATCGTTACTCAGGCAATTGGATTGGCTAGGGCCACCTGTTAAGCGATTGGAAATGCCGTGGCCATATTCGTGTGCAATAATACCATTGTCAAAATCACCGTCGAGGAAGTCGGGACCAGAAACAGGAGGTTGCACTAAAGTAATTTTAAGGCCAGCACCCGCATATCCGCGTAACAGATTACAGGTGGTACTGCTCAACATCAAGACTGGGATCGTTACACCTCCACCAACTGCACCAGGCCCCATACCCACGGTGCTTGCTGCAAAATTGCATATAATACAACCAATTGCGCCTGCTTCTTGCGCATTAAGTGCTTTTACACCAAATTCGCAGGTACCACGATTTACCATGACGATTTTACCTGCCACATCGTTCAATGGTGGTTCGCAACCTAATAAAGAACCAGCAGTATTCTCCACTACCACCACTTCGCCTGTTAGTGGAGTCTGTGTGATAGCGCCACCCCAGCCGCTCGCCGATTGGCCAAAGTAAGTACCTACTACATCGTCTGGAGCAATGACATTTACTATATTACCCCCCGAACGAGACCATTTGTACATTTGCATACGCGGCTTGCTGCCATCTGCAGGTGTTGAAAAATTGGCATTATCCGTACCGCCGGCATCTAACGCCTCTGCTTGTACATCATCGCCACCTTGGCCACCTTTTGAGTAGTTATTGACTTGGAAATTACCCGCTGCTTCATCGAAACCGTAGATATAGGTTATATCGTGCATCATATTGTTCATATAAAACAAATTGACGGTAGCAGCCTCTAAATTATCGGCAGGTTCAAAAGCAGGATCAAAAGGCGCATTAAATGTTGTAGTACTGCCACCACTAACTGACTCTGCCTCTGAGGCGGTGTTATCATTCGCCAAATCATTATACGCCCATACATTATTACCACGGGTATAAGTATATTCATTACCTGCTACACCATTCACGTCAAGCCAGCCAAACGGCGACGCAGTAGGATCTGCTGGATTGGACACAACTACCTTTGGGCCATGCGCTGGGCTTTCAGCAGGCAATGCAAATACGCTATACGATTCTGCTGCATTGAGGAATGGTAATGCACCTTCCATTGTTGTTACTGCATCGTGGCACAATTCACCATCTTTGTGTACATGTCCAGCGTTACAATAAACGGTTTGGTTGATACGATCTAACAAAGCGCCTGTTTGGGCATCAATCCGGATACTCCAAACATCGGAGGTATTGATTTGGTCGATGGTCATTGTCCAGGCTAAGCGCACTGTTTGGCCGTCTTCACTTACATAAAAGCAGGCTGAAACAGGGATATTCGATTTTGAAACGGTGCCTTTATCAAAAATAAAGTTGCGGTCGTTTATTTTTTCGTTTAAACGCGGGGTTTGTGGTTGATTAAAATCGAGGCCAGCCAAAGCCAATTCCAAGGCTTTTGTTGCTGAAAGTGAAGGAATTGTAGTATTCACTTTATCGTTTAGCGCAGCAACAAAACGGTGATCGAGGTGCAATACCTTATCTTCTTTTGTTACATGCAAACCCAAAAGCGCATTAAATACTGGAGTTCCTTGGTACTGCTGCTGCACCCAAACGTGGGTAATGCCCATTTTGGCAGAAACGTATTCATCCGTGATTTTCACATCAGATACATCAGCCGTCGTCAGACCGAATTGGGTGGGATTTGCCCTCAAAAAATTAAGCGCGGTTGCACTGGCCGAACGCTGAGCGTAAAGCCCCACTAATGCCAAAGCAAACAGTAAAACTGTGCCGAGTAGTCTTTTTATCATGTTAAATAAAATGTTTGGAATATATAAATACGTAAATAATGGTAAATTTTTGCCCTCAAAAGTAATTGAACAACCACGAATACCTAACAAATAATAACGATTTGGCCAGTTGTGGCGTAAAAAGGATTAAGGTACTTTTACCGTTGTCAGTAGCCGCTCCACAATTTCTTCCTGATTTACGCCCTGCGCTTCCGCCTCGTACGTTAGTCCAATACGGTGGCGCAACACATCGGGCGCAATAGCGCGCACATCCTCGGGGATCACGTACCCGCGCCTACGCAAGAACGCCATAGCCCGTGCTGCCTGCGCCAAAGCAATGGATGCACGTGGCGAGCCGCCATAATTGATCAAAGGAACGAGATTATTCATACCATACTCGGCAGGGTTACGGCTGGCAAATACTAGATCAATGATATATTGTTCTATTTTTTCGTCCATATAAATCCGATCGAGTACCGTCCGTGCGCGCAGGAGTGCTTCGGTAGAAACCACTTTCTTAACTGCGATGATTTGGTTGCTCAAATTGAGGCGAATAATAGACCGTTCTTCCTCTTTACTCGGATAACCGATCTTTACTTTTAATAAAAAACGATCCAATTGCGCTTCGGGCAACGGATAAGTACCTTCTTGTTCAATCGGATTTTGTGTCGCCATCACCAAAAATGGCTCTTCCAATTTAAAGGTCTCGTTACCAATCGTCACCTGCCGTTCCTGCATGGCCTCCAACAAGGCACTTTGCACTTTCGCGGGGGCACGATT
>JAAFHO010000385.1 GCA_013297575.1 Chitinophagales bacterium | reverse complement strand
TGGTAGTATATCGTTGGTGCTGGACATTTATTTTTTACTATTTTTTTTCAAATATTCCGCAAATATTTCTTCTGTATTAACATCTTTTAATCCTTTATCTAATACCCGCCAGCCAAATTCAGGGCGTAGTGCAAAAGTACGATCATCCTGTCGTATACCAATAGCACCCGCCAATAATTCATAGTTATAAGGTGTTTCGTGGTAATTAAATTCTATAGGTGCAGCACTCATACTACTGGGTAAGTCGGATACTGTAAGGGTAGGTAAGCCAAACTGTTCTGGTTCTACAATTTTGCGTTCAAAGCTATTTTTTTCTTTTTCAGTACCTGTAAATGCTTTTTCAAATTTTTTCACTTGCGCTGGATTTGCTACCCAAGGATTAGGCTTGCCTTGATAATAAGGGAAAAAATGAAGCATCCAGCCCGAAAGGAAAGGTTGGCTGGAACATATAATGCTATAAGAACGGTATTTTACCATATTGTCCCAAAAATCGGCATTCACCTCCCCTTTACTCGCCTTGGTGAACTCCGCTAATATGGGTTTAAGAGGATCGATCCACCATGCTAAATCAAATTGAGCCAATTCTGCTGCATGCTTTTCAAGCAATGCCCAATCTTCGGGTGTGCCTTCCAAGGTTATTTCAGGGATACCACAAGACACCGTAAATTTATAATCGAAATAGTGTTTCATAAATTGCATTAAGGATACCTCAAACGCTGCTTTTTCGGCAATTCCAGTAGTGGTAAACTGCGGAGTACAAGTACTAGCAATACCATTTTTAGTCTTTTGGGCTATTTTTTGTCCAAATTCTTCAAAAATGCCTGGCCAATCATTATTTGGGTTGCCCTTGATCCAGTCTGAGCCGCGTTTAATTTCAATCAGTTGTTTACCTTTAAAATCCACAAAATAAGGCCGCATACGCTCCGAATTGGTGTCAATATGCGCGCTAAAACCCTGCATAATCAGTAACCAAATCATATCTGGCGACAGCACCAATGGTCTATGATCGGCGTATGCTCGCACTATTGCTTCTGCAATGGCATTTGCTTGAAACGATTGAACGAGCATACCTGTTCCTTGAGATGCTGCATCTATTTTGATCGTCTGTGGTAGATCATTTTGATAGATCAATTCATATAAATCAAATTTTTTGGATTCATCCAATCCGCTAATACCCTGTATATATGCTTTCCAAGCATTTTGGTTAATGCGGGCAATACTTACCAAATCCAGTGTAATACTACTATAAGGTACAGTTTCCAAAGGCTTTTTTGCAGTATTTACATCACAAACCTTAAAATGAGTGCTGTGTACGGGCTTTGCATTATTTTGTGCAAAAGAACAATGGGCGAGTAATAGTGCCAAAAAGGCAATAAAAATGATTTCTTTCATGGTACGATGGTTTATATGTGAATAAAATGTATAGATTGAAATTTTTTGAATCCTAAATAGACATTATACGAAACTAATTCCGTAAAATATCTAATAAATATATTGAACGTATTTACTTCCAAATTCGGTATATTTATGAATGAATTATTTGAAATGTGAACAAATAATTGTATCAAAAGTACTATCTTTAGGTGCAAGCGCTATCAGCAAGTAGAAATGACTATATTTGCGGGATAAACAATAGGTACATTGCCTATTTAACACTATATTACTATGCGTTTCAATTACTTATTTGCTTCAATTTTACTCGTCCTGCTTTGTTTTGCATGTACCAAAAACAACCAATATCAACAAGATAATACCAACAATATCAATGACTTAACTGCTCGTTCGGAAGTACAGAAATGGACTGGCAATCCCAATGCACTGGGCTGCGATGTGTATAGACCAGTGGTGATGGTACATGGTTTTTTGGCTTCGGGCGACACTTGGGCCAAATTTGCCCAATATTTTACCTCCAATGGCTACTGTAACCGACAAATGTATGCCTTTGATTGGAATAGTCTTGGAGCAGCCGGTGGTAATACATCCACATTGCTTAATGCTTTTATTGATACCGTTCGCGCACGTACGGGTAGCGCACAAGTCGATTTGATTGGTCACTCTGCAGGTGGAGGCACTTGTTATACCTATTTGAATAACCTCAACAATGCAGCCAAAGTAGCGCACTATGTCCATGTTGCCAGTGGTACCCAAAGTGGTGCTGCAGGCCCAGGCGGCACCGTACCAACACTAAATCTTTGGTCAATGGACGACTTGGTTGCTATGGGCGGCGATATCAATGGTGCTACCAATATTATGCTACCCGGCCTTGATCACTATCAAGTAGCTACCAGCGCAATGTCTTTTTACCAAGTCTTCCAGTTTTTTAATGGTGTACCGCCACCCACTACCGAAATTGCACCGGAATCTACGGTTTGTATAGGTGGTCGTGCGGTTACTTTTGGCGAAAATGCACCTGCTGCCAATGCTACTATCGAACTCTATTACTCCAATCCAGTTACGGGCGAACGTGAAGGTAATGCCATCACGACACTCAATGCAGATGCACAAGGTCGTTGGGCGGTGCAAAACTTGGAGGGTAACCGACCCATGGAAATTGTGGTAAAACCAACCACTGGCCGTACAATCCATTATTTCCGTGAAAAATTTATACGAACGAATAATTTTGTTTATTTACGGACTTTACCCGGCCCAACTAGCCCTGCGGGTTTATTATTGGCGGGTTTGCCTAATTCTGCCAGTCAATCAGTGGTGAATTGTTTCTCGGCATCTCAGGCCGTTATCAATGGTCGCGATTCCCTCAAGTCTGATGGTGACTTATTAAGTACAAGTGCTTTTGCTGCACCATCCAAAACTGCCATTTCGTTCTTTTTATACGATGGAAACAGCAATAATGTAACAGATTTTACACCAGTTGGGCTTTTTGGTGGTTTTACTTTTTTGAGTGGAATTGACGTGTTTTATAACCCCACAACCGCCGAACCGGTAAGTTTCCAATTGAATGGAAGGACACTCAATATGCGGAAAATACCTTCTAATTCAGGTATTGAAGTGGTCGTTTTTGATTAAATTAGATACAAGGATTAGCATACTTTTATCGAAAAAAACAAATCATTAGTCCACTAATATCCTTTGTACAAATGCTGTCCTTCAAATTTGTAATGTACTAATGTAAAAGCGAAAAAAATGAAGTCCACCCAACATAATCCTTACCAACTCTCCGCAGCAGAAGCCCATGTTTTGCTCAATCCCAATGGCGACAATAGCCGTGAGGCACTGCGTTTGCTTTTAAAAGAGGCTACATTAGATGGCTACATCAAGTGTTATCGAGGCACTCGAATGGTAGGTGATACTTTTACTGCTAGAATAATAGGTTATGCCATTGCATTTGTTGGTGCTTTACTTTTGGCCGCTAGTAAAAGTATCATTTTAGCCATCATTTTAGGATTTATTATTGGGTCTGCATTATCGGTATTGGTAGCGCTTGTTTTACCTAAAGTTCCTTCAAAAGATGTACTTTGTATGCAAATAACGCCGAAAGGCGATAATCTGATGCTGACGGGCGAAAAACCTATTTTTAAACAAATAGTAACCGATATTTCAACTACGATCCGATTGCAATTAGCCAAATACAACGATTGCTCCTTTGATGAATTATTAAAAACAATCAAAAAAACAACACCTTCTGGCGGTGAATTCCTGGATCAAATGATCTTGAAACGCTTAGTAGAAAAGGAATTATTGAGTGTAAAGACTAATCCTCCCAAGGTATTTGAAGATAAAGTTAAAAAACTGAGCGGACGCTCTTCCAATGAGGCCAAAGAAGCGCGTAAATTATTGTATAGCCAACCCAGACATTACTATAATTATACTAAACTAGGCGAGCAGTATCTGGAACAATTGCGCCAACAACTCCATACAGCACGTACTTTACCCAAACTCTTGCGCAGCGATCCCGCTGAAGCAGCAGCGTTAGTCCTTGCATTAGGTGGATTGGTGCTGCTCATTCCAGATGTTCAGGGGCATTTTGGGGAAGTAATGCAATTGCTCAATCAAGACCATTTTGTAATGGATATGGATGAAATGCGTCGGCACGAGCCGGATAGTTCATTCAGTATTGATGGGGGCAGTTCCTCTTTTTCGGATGATGATAACGATGCAAAAGAGCAGGATAATAACGACTTTTGGAACGATACCAAAGATAGTAGTTCCGATTTCCTCGATGGTAGTTTGGATGGTCTGGATAGTGGTTTTTCAGATAGTGCTACTGGTGATGGAAGCGATGGTGGATGCAGCAGCGACGGCGGCGGCGATGGTTGTGGTAGTGGCTGTGGGGGTTGTGGCGGCGATTAATATCTTAATTTTTTACCTTTTTTTCAAATATGACCAACGCGCCTCTTTGGCAACGTATCCATCAATTTGACCCCGACAAATTGGGTGTTTCTTTTCCTTTTTCAAGGCGACTTGCGCGTGAAATGGGATGGAATCGGCGTTTTACAATAAGAGCCATAGAGGAATACCGACGTTTTGCTTACTTGGCTTGTACTGCTGGGCATCCTGTTACACCTTCTGAACAAGTAGATGCGGTTTGGCATTTACACTTGATTTATACCCGTTCTTACTGGGACGATTTTTGTGGTCAGGTACTCCAACAACCACTCCATCACAATCCTACAGAAGGCGGAGATGACGAAAATACAAAATTTACAGATTGGTATAATAAAACCCTGCAAACGTATCATACGGTGTTTGGGCATCCTGCTCCTACGGATATTTGGCCACCACCAGAGGTACGATTTGAACGAAAGCAGTGGCAATGGATTGACCGTAGCGGCGTTTGGTTTTTTAAAAAATGGTGGTAATTTATTGTTTTTCCTTCCTTTCTTTTTTTTATCTTACAGATCAAACGTATCATCCAACGTTCATTTTTAGATAATTAATGTCCGAAATCGCACTATGATTATAATAAATTAATGTATAAATTATTGATTGGGATTTAATTGGAAATTGGTATGAACCTTGCGAGATTTAATATAAGATCGACTAGCATGATCCAATGTGCTTAGTCGTTTATAAAAGTCGAATAAATCTACACAGATGTCCAACAATTTTAAACTAGCATACCGCAACCTCGCGCGCAATAGCCGTTACCTCCTCATCAATGTATTAGGCTTGGGCATTGCTTTGAGTTTTTGTATTTTATCTGGCCTTAATTACCGGTTTGCACATTCCTACGACCATTTTCACCACGATCCCGATCAAGTAGTACGGGTAGAGACCATAAAGGCATCCAATAATGAACCGCATGGGATTAGCCCAAGTGCATTGGGGCCAGCGGTGGTTGCTGACCTGAGTGGGGTAGAGGCCATGTGCAGGTATGACTCCCGTTCTGCAGTGGTGAAATTCGATGAAAAAGTATTCAACGAAAACCTCTATTTTGCTGATGAGAATTTTTTCCAATTCTTTGATTTTGAGGCTGTTATTGGCAAACCAGATATTACAGACCAGAGCAAGGTTTGTATCAGTCAAGATGTAGCGGAGAAATATTTTGGCAAGGAAGATCCGATTGGGAAAGTTTTGGTTTTTTATGCCGATGGTGGAGTAAAATTACCGCTTATGGTCAATGCTGTGTTCAAAAACATACCATTGAACTCTAGTCTTAGGTTTCATTTTTTGACCCATTTTAATAATCAATACGATGGTTTTAAAAGAGTGGACTATAACAATTGGAAGTACATGGTGGATGA
>JAAFHO010000384.1 GCA_013297575.1 Chitinophagales bacterium | reverse complement strand
GATGTCGCAAGGTGGCGAATTGGGTTTAGTGGATCGAAATACGGGTAAAACACGCTATATCAAGCCATTACACCCCGAAGCAAAGGAGTTGCGTTGGAATTGGAACGCTGGTATTGCCCAAGATCCTTTTGCCGATCATGGTATTTATTTTGGCTCTCAACACCTGCATTATTCCCCCGATCTCGGTGTTACTTGGCAATTATTGTCTCCCGACCTGACCACCAATGATACCTCCAAAATGCACCAAGACAAATCAGGAGGTCTTACCCTGGATGCTACAAATGCTGAAAACCACTGTACGATTATTGCGCTGGCACCAAGTCCGGTCGAAAAAGGCGTAATTTGGGTGGGTACTGATGATGGAAACGTACAAATTACCCGCGATGGTGGCAAAACATGGACAAATTGCGTCAATAACTTACCCGATTGCCCTAAAAATGCTTGGGTGCCACAAATTGAGGTGTCTACCAAAAACGCCGGAGAGGCATTTGTGGTGGTGAATAATTACCGCCAAAACGACTGGGATGCGTACTTATACCACACCACCGATTATGGTAAAAAATGGAAACGATTGGCCAGCCCAAAGAATGTGCCTAGTTTCTGCTTATCGGTCGTACAAGATAATGTAGATCCGCGTTTACTGTTTTTAGGTACGGATAATGGTTTGTATTTCAGCCTTGATTACGGCAGTTCGTGGCAAAAATGGCACAATGAAGGATTCCCCTCTGTGCCGGTACAAGATATGAAAATCCATCCGCAAACGGGCGATTTGGCCATTGCTACATTTGGTCGTTCTTTTTGGGTATTGGATAACCTAGCACCGCTGCGCGCCATGGCACAATCAAATGTATTGGAACAAGAATTCAAATTATTCCAACCTCAAGATGGTATTTTGGCCAATTTCTCCTCTTATCAAGGGCCTCGTTTTGCAGGTAATGAAACATTTGTAGGGGAAAACAAAGCACCATTTGTGCAAATTCCTGTTTGGCGTAAACAAGTAAAAAAAGCGGAAGATGCCAAAAACGACAAGGATAAAAAGGATAAAGACAAGGATAAGGACAAAGACAAAAAAGCAGAAGGCGACGATAAAAAGAAACCCGCCAAAAGCAAATCCAAGGAAAAAGCCACTGTTTTTATCCTGGATATGAAAGGTGATACGATTCGCCGCTTTACTTCAGAGGTGGACACCGGTTTTACAAAGATCAATTGGTTTATGGACACCAAAGGCACGCGTATGCCCAGCAACCGCGAGCCAGATAAGGAGCAATTAGAGCCCGGTAACGGCCCAACAGCATTGCCAGGTACCTATAAAGTGGTGGTAAAACTCGGTGAACAACGCGATTCGGTGATGGTAAAAGTCATTGACGACCCGCGTACACCCGAAAACATAGCCGACCGACAAGCAAGGTACGATGCCACTAAAGCATTCGACCTCAAAATTGAATCGGCTAATAAAGCATATACCCGTTTGAAAGATGCCGAAAAAGCCATTAAATTGGTGGAAAGCCAATGGGTAAATGTGCCTGATAGCCTCAAAAAGGAAGCACTTAAATTGGGGACTGCCGCTAAGGATAGTATCGGTGTGTTAAAATCATTGTTCTTTAACCAAAAAGAAGACCTCAAAGGGATTCAACCCGATACGAAGGACTTGATGGCAGATTTTTGGACGGCCAAAACTTATATTGGAGAGAGTATTGGTGCACCAAGCCAAACGGCACGGATTGCCATTAAAAAGGCAGAAGAAAATCTGGCTACTATATTGGCAAAGGTTGATCAATTTTTTGGAGCGCAATGGAAAGCCTATAAAGAGAAGGCAGAAGGTGTGAAATATTCTTTATTTAAGGAATAATTTTTTCAATAAATGAGGTGTGCTTTTGGCGGCAAGTATGTTTTCAAACATACTTGCCGCCGCCCCCTACCCCCTCCAATACTGAATCAAAGCCAATCGAATATCATTACGAAGGTCTTGTTTGTCCTTGCTATTGGGTTTTACTACAACTGGTATATCAGGGTTATTGGTTTTACCTGTTTCTACCTCCAA
Organism: Chitinophagales bacterium; assembly: GCA_013297575.1. GTDB lineage: Bacteria > Bacteroidota > Bacteroidia > Chitinophagales > Saprospiraceae > M3007. The sequence continues at coordinate 3,683 of JAAFHO010000384.1, read as the reverse complement.
TATTGTTGTCTTTAAAAAACCCATATTTTGTTCTGATCCCGTGAGCAAAAAATCGGGAAGTATCACTTTGTAGAGTTTTTTGTCATTCAGGGCTTGGCCATTTACGCGCCAATTTCCGCCATCAGCAGCTGTTATTTGCCAAAGTTGCAGATAACCGCCATTACCTTCATTTCCAATGTGTGCGGTTAGGGTTTTTCGGAGCAAACTGCCTGTCATTTGTACTTCCGAAAGTCCACCACCAAATGGCAACATACGTACAATATCAATTTCGTTGAGCGTTCCCGATAAAATATCATCAATACGGATCGAACCTGAATTAAAAAAGGCGCAATCGGGTTTGGTTTTGGCGGCTTTAACCATTGCTTGATTGATAATTTCGCCAACTGATGCTTGTTTGCGACGTATCGTGGTTTCGCGACAATCAAGTGTACCCGGCAATTTTACGACAGTAGCAGTGGCATCAAATCCGCTGGAAGAGAGCGCTTCTATTTTTATTTTTTCCCATTTTGCGATGGTGGCTGCGGTGACGGGTTCGTCGGCTATTTTACTATCTACTACCCGAAGTTCGGAGGTTAAAGTGCTTTTTTTAGTCTTTTTATCGTATTTTAGGGTATGAATATAGACCGTTTTGGCGTTTGCGTCTGCTTTGGCTACGATAGTATTGCCTACTACATGTCGCTGATTTTCATGATCGTGTCCACCCATAAGTAGTGGCACATCGGGGAGCATTGCGGCAAGTTTGAGGTCGTCGCTCACGACGAGGTGTGTTAAACCGATAGATACATCTGCTTGGGTTCGGAGTTTTTCTTGCGTTTTTTTAGCGGCTTCAAACCAATTGGAATACGTAACCCAAGGTTTTTTCCCTGTATCCAACAATACACCAAAAAGTCCTAATTTAATGGTCGTTCCATCCGCATCTTTTATTTCAAAAACCTTGTCATCTGGGCAATTTTCCTTTGCACCATTTCTATTTTTGAAAAACGGTGTGGCCGCCATATTAGGATCGGGCATAAAACGCGCATTCGTACCAAACCAAGTAAATTTGGATTCGTCCAAACGCGCTTGAAGATCTGAATAATCGTCGTAATCAAATTCGTGGTTACCAAAAACCACCCAATCAACTCCAACAGCATTCAAAACATCCACCATTTGTTTGCCCCGAATGCGTTTACCTTCGTATTTCAAAGTACCAATTACAGAAGGACTGATAAAATCGCCGGATAAAACGGTAAAGGTATTGGGATTTTTGGCTAATAATTCTTTCCGAATGGTGGCCACTCGTGCCAATCCGCCAGTGCCATCGGATAATGGCGCAATTTCATAGACATCATTCATCTGGAGAAATGTGATTTCGATTAGGCTGTCATCTTTTGAGGTATTTCGGTTTTTGGTGGATGTACACGAAAAAAATACCCCCAAAGAGAGTATCAGAATAAAATATTTATTCATAGTAAAGGCTATATTGTATAAAAAAAGTTAGTTTAATTTCCTCTATTAACTTTTTCGGATATCCGCTCAGAGACGGCAGGAAAACCCGTTTTGTACAAATCATATTTTGATAGGTTTAACTTATCACAATGATCTGCCAACAAATTGAGCAATCGCTTCATCTCAACTTCTTCTGCTCGAATTCTAGTAATAAGATCCTTCGGAACGGGATTGCCTGTTGAAAACAGAAGTGTCATTTTTTCGATAGATGACTTTACAGCCTCAACAATATCTTCTGGATATTTAAGCATTTCATTATTTGCCCCGTTTCTAATTACTTTTTTAGCAAATGCCAACAGTGTTTGTTTTTTTATTCTTCTATAACGACGATCTACTTTCATCTTTTAATATCTTCAAAATTAATAAGTTCTTGGACATAATTAATTGTAACCAAGTACTTAAATCGGTAAATGGACAGGTCAGAATACTAAGGATTGTTGAAACAATGACTCATTATTTAGAGATTCCTTTAACAATAAATACTTATTCTACCATATAGTTCACCATTTTCGTAACTTTGTGTCATAAATTTACAAAATGCATACTTTAGTTTTCGCCACCAACAATCCGCATAAGGCAAAAGAGGTCGAACAGATCCTCGGCGGTCAGTACCAAGTCAAAACATTGAAAGACATTGGTTGCCTTGAAGATATTGAAGAAACAGCCGATACCTTGGAAGGCAATGCCATCATTAAGGCACAATACGTCAAAAACAATTATGGTTTTGATTGCTTTTCGGAAGATACCGGTCTGTTTGTCAACGCGCTTGATGGTGATCCGGGCGTGCATACCGCACGTTACGCGGGTGAGGCGCGCAATGCCGATGATAATATCAATTTACTGCTCAAAAACCTAGCGGATAAAACAGATCGGTCGGCCCGATTTATCACAATCATTACAATCATTATGGGCGAAAAAGAGATCCATCTCGAAGGGATTTGCCCCGGACGAATTGCCCAACAACGCTCCGGCACAGGTGGTTTTGGGTACGATCCTGTATTTATTCCAGATGGTTATGATCTTACTTTTGCTGAATTAGGAGAGGAAATAAAAAACAAAATTAGCCATAGAGCATTGGCTACCAAGCAATTAGTCGCTTACTTACAATCAATATGAGAATTTTATTGCTACTTTTTTTCCCCTTTCTGCTTTCTGCGCAAGTATCGCCCTTGTACTCCGAGGTTACGCCAATTCCATCGGCAGTAACCAATAATGCAGTGGCTTATGCGAACATTGCGGATACTACTTTTATTTACTCTTTTGCGGGTTTGGACAGTACGAAATTATGGTCGGGTATCCACCTAAAAGCATGGCGTTTGAATCTGGTTAACCAAGTATGGCAATCCATTCCGCCCGTACCTGATCCTTTGGGCGGTAAAATTGCAGCGGGGGCGAGTACTGTAAAAAATAAAATTTATGTGATTGGAGGTTATCATGTCGCTCAAAATGGTTCGGAGGTTTCGAGCAATAAAGTCCATCGTTATGACCCCATTGCCAATACTTGGCTCAGCGATGGCGCACCCATCCCTAAAGCGATTGACGACCATGTACAAGCGGTTTGGCGCGATAGCTTGATCTTTGTGGTAACGGGCTGGAGCAATACGACCAATGTACCAAATGTACAAGTCTATAATCCGGCTACCGATACTTGGGCAGCAGGAACAAGTGTGCCCAATACCAACAATTATAAGGTATTTGGTGGTTCAGGCGTGATCGTGGGAGATACACTCTACTACTGTGGTGGTGCGAGTGCTGGCACCAATTTTCCGGCGACTTCTTACTTCCGAAAAGGGTATATCAATCCCAATAATCCTTTAGACATTACGTGGTCAGGGTTTTCGTCTCCGGCGGCAAAAGGTTACCGAATGGCTGCGGCTACGATGGGCGGGGTGGCAGTTTGGATAGGTGGTTCGGATATTACCTATAATTACGATGGCATAGCATATAATGGTTCTGGGGGAGTACCGTCTTTGGCGAGGGTCAAAACTTACTCCAATTTTAATCCCACCTTGCAATATGGATTGGGCGAAAGCCAAGGGCTATTTGGCGCTCCTGCCATCATGGATTTGCGTGGTGTAGCCCAGATATTTCCAGATTATTTTTATACCATTGGCGGTATGGAGCCTGGTCAAAAAGTATCCAATAAGGTGTATCAATACAACTGGTATTATGCCCTCAATAACACGGATATTTCT
>JAAFHO010000383.1 GCA_013297575.1 Chitinophagales bacterium | reverse complement strand
TGTAATTTATTTCAAATCCGATAACCCCCAATCCCCCTTCAAACTACCCAATAACCCTTGGTGAAAATGCTCCAATTGTTCCAACAGCGCGACCAGTTGTAATTGTTCTTTTGTACCCAAATCGCCCACAATCACCTTGGAAACGACCGCCATTTTGTCGAATAACGGAAAAACTGCCGCCTTTCCCGCTTCCGTAATCGCAAGTACAGTACTTCTTTTGTCCATTTCAGAGGGTGCTTGAGCCACAAGCCCCAAAGCAATTAACCTGCGAATAATTTCCATGCCCGTCGGTTTTTCATGTCGGTTATAACGGATCAATTCCGATTTACTCAAGCCTTTTTGGTAATGGAGCAATGCGGCCAAATACACAAACTCGTCGATACTACTCAAAACCGAACCTTCCAATGCTTTTTTGGCATAAATTTTTGCATAACGCGTCAAAAAAAATACAATCCTCCCAATTACAACTTCTGTACTTTCCCCTTCAACAGCGGTGGAGGCTATATTTACATTTTCCATTGGATCGTATTTATTGGCCAACCAACGCGCAAATTGTGGCATATCGGCTTGTTGCCCATTGGCCTGTTCGTATTGGGCGCACTCCGTAATGAGTTGTTGTAACAATGCGTAATTCATCATAATTGAAACAAAGGTAGCATAAAATAGAATGTAAATAATCTTTTTTTATTTTTTTTTGAATGTAATTAAACCATTTCATTCTAATTAGGTTTATAACTCGTCTTCATTTTATTGAATCATCAAAAACATACATAATGCAACGAGTTATTTTACCCATTCTAATTTTACTTTTAACCGCCAGTATTACACTGGCACAAAACCTTGGCACTTTAAACGGTTCTGTCGTCGATAAGTTGACACAAGAAGCCTTAGTGGGGGTTACCATCCGTTTGGAAGGCACCGAATTAGGCACTACCACCGATATTGATGGCAATTTTAGGCTCAATAATGTGCCGCCGCGCTCTTACAATATCGTAGCGACTTATATTGGTTATGCGCCATTTACCAAATTTAATGTGGTGGTAACGACCGGCAACGCCAATCAGGTGAATTTTCAAATAGAACCCGATGCCAATAGCCTCGGCGAAGTAGTGATTGCCACCAATAAATCGGTCAAAATTGCCTCTGTCGAAACACCGCTTTCTATCCAAAACCTGAGCGTAGAAGAGATTAAAAGCAATCCGGGCGGCAATTTTGACATTTCCAAAGTCCTCCAAGCCCTCCCAGGCGTGAGTGCAGGCGCGGGCGGCGGCGGCGGCGGGCGCAACGACCTCATTATCCGTGGTGGCGGCCCCAGCGAAAACGTATTTTATCTCGATGGTGTAGAAATTCCGGTCATCAACCACTTTACCACACAAGGCGCGGCAGGTGGCCCGGTCGGGCAGTTGAATGTGTCTTTTATCGAAGATGCAACGCTTGCTACCTCGGCTTTTAATGCGCGTTACGATAATCCGCTCTCCGCAGTGCTGCAATTTACCCAACGCGATGGCAATCCAGAGCGCGTTCAGGGTAATTTCAGGGTAGGTGCTAGCGAAACCTCCCTCACATTGGAAGGCCCATTGGCAAAAAATGGCAAAACAACCTTTCTCGCCTCGGCGCGCCGCTCGTATTTGCAGTTTTTGTTTCAATTGATTGGTTTGCCTATTCGACCCGATTATTGGGATTTTCAATATAAAGTGACCCATAAAATCAATGCAAAAACGACCATCACAAGTCTTGGTGTAGGGGCAATTGACAAATTTTATTTTGCAGCACCAAAAGAATCTTCCCCCGAAAACAATTATATTCTGAGTTCTGTACCCAGTATCAACCAATGGAACTATACCCAAGGATTTACCCTCAAACGCTTGGTGGAAGATGGCTATTGGAACCTGACCTTTAGCCGAAATATGCTGGATAATCGGCTCGACCAGTTCACCGATAATTTTGATGGAAAACAAAAAGACGAAGCCAAACGCAAACTCCGCCTCCAAAGCCAGGAAATCGAAAACAAACTCCGTTTCGATTATAATAAATACGTTGGTGCTTGGAAATATGCCTTCGGCGCCGGTGTCCAATACGCTAAATATAACAATAATACCTTCAATCGAATATTCCCAGAAGTAAAAGACGATAATGGAAACATCATCCAGCCAGGATTGACCCTCAATTTCAATTCCGCCATCAATTTCTTGAAATATGGTTTTTTTGGACAAATTAACCGCACATTTTTGGATCAAAGGCTCGCTATTTCGGCAGGTATGCGTACCGATGGCAATACTTTTATGAACAATGGCAACGATATTTGGCGCACTTTGAGTCCGCGTGCGAGTATTTCGTATGCATTGGCCGAAAAATGGAAAGCGAGCGCGAGCGTAGGGCGTTATTTTAAATTAGCACCTTATACGGTACTCGGTTTCCGCGACAACGATAATGTTTTGGTCAATAAAGATATAAATTACCTCCAAAGCGATCACTATGTGGCAGGACTGGAATATTTGCCAACAAGGTCGCTGCGGATCACGGTGGAAGGTTTCCTCAAACGCTATGCTGATTATCCGGTAAGTGCCGTAAGTGGGCTGAGTTTGGCCAACCAAGGCAATGGATTTGGGGTATTGGGCAACGAAAAAGTAAGTAGTATTGGAAAAGGAGAAGCGACTGGGGTAGAATTATTTGTACAACAAAAGTTATTGAAAAATTTCTTCTTTACGGGATCATACACCCTGTTTTGGTCCAAATTCAGCAATGCCAATGGTCGGGAAATACCTTCGTCTTGGGACAACCGCCATTTGTTTTCTGCTATTTTGGGCTACAAATTCGGGCGAAACTGGGAATTAGGTGTTAAATACCGTTACCAAGGTGGCGTGCCTTATACGCCATTTGACGATGTGGCCAGCCGCCGCGACTATGCCGTAACCGGTACTGGCACACTCGATGCCGACCAAATCAATACGTTGCGCCTTACAGCGTTCAATCAATTGGATTTGAGGATTGATAAAAAATGGAACTACCGCCGCGCTACCTTGGATATTTTCGTGGACATTCAGAACGCGCTTTCCTCTAAATCACAAGGCGAACCAAATTACACATTTACACGCAATGCGGACAACACAGATTGGAAAACTACCGACAACCTGCCGCTCCGCCCCGACGGCTCTAATGCCATTCCTATTATTTTGGATAATTTGAGTGGATCGTTTTTGCCATCTATTGGGATTATTGTGGAGTTTTAGGTTGTTTGTCGTTAATTGAGATACTAAAGTTTGCATGGTATTAGATTTTGTATATTGTCGGGGCGACTTTTTTTGTCACCCCGACAATTTTGCACTATCACCCTTTAGTACCTTTAAAAGTCCGTTGAAGAGTAATGCAGTACTCTTTGCGGCTAAATGAGGTGTTTTATATGTGCGAAAAATCAGTTTATAAATTGTCGGGGTTGGGGGTAGTCGCCCCGACAATAGTCCAAGACAGTACTCAAACGAACTTGAAGATCTCAGTAATGCCTAGTCAGACTACATTAGTTCAAGTGACACCGACACTAAATTACACCAACTCCATTTTAGTACGCAACTACGGCACACAAATCCGCCTCAAATCCGCGCTATCCCCATAAAAAACATTAAAATCTACCTTTTCGTTGATACCATTCACCCGGCCTTCGTCGCTGTGTTGCCAAAAATGCCAATTCGCATCATCGGGCAATGAGAGTTCGTCCACGTGATAATGAGCAATCCAAAGAATATAAGGTTTAAAATCGGGTTCATCGGCAAAATACCGTTTATAAAAATCGCGATTGGTATAAAGAATGGGTTTCACGCCATAGTGTTGTTCCAGTATATCCATAAATGTCTTGGTGCCCTTCCTAATTTGCGCCCCCGACATTCCATTGGATTCCTCCACATCCACTACTGGGGGTAGATCGCCAGAGCGAAGTTGAACTACCCGCATAAAATTAACCGCTTGCAATTTTGGATTGACTTGTGGCAGGTAAAAGTGGTATGCGCCGCGGATCAATCCACTTTTTTTAGCATTTTCCCAATTGCCACCGTATTGTTTATCGCTTTGCCACGACCCCTCGGTAGCCTTCATAAAAGCAAACGAAAAGCGGATATTGCCCACTTTCATGGCTTTTACCCGTTGCCAGTCGATACGGCTCTGCCATTTACTCACATCAATACCGTGAATTTTGTAATTACCAGGAATCCGAATATCAAAATGCTTGTATTCCTTGTAATGAATGGGGTATTCAAAAAGGGAAAAAGTGTAATACCGCAAGGTAGGGCTCAGCCAAAGCAATAAAGCAAACAATACGGATGCTACCATCAATAACCGTCTTTGTCGCCTGTTGAGCCATCGCTTTCCTGTTAAAGCCATACTTTATTCCCCTTTGAACGTTGGTTTTCTTTTTTGCAAAAACGCATCTACACCTTCTTTATAATCGGCGGTACTACCCGCTTTGGTTTGTAAAACATCTTCAACGGCCAATTGATTTTCAAAAGTATTGGCGAAACTCGAATTTAACGCGCGTTTGGTCAAACCGAGGCCGCGTGTGGGCATTTGGGCCAATGTAAAAGCAATTTTTTGGCTTTCTTCCACAAATACCTCATCCGGGAAAGTTTTCCAAATCATACCCATCGCCTCCGCTTCTGTTGCTGTAATTTTATCCGACAACATCATCAAAGCCGTAGCACGTTGTAAACCCACCAAACGGGGCAACGTCCAGGTACCACCAGAATCGGGAATCAGGCCAATTTTGGAAAATGCCTGCGTAAAAGTGGCCGATGCAGTAGCCACCGTAATATCGCAAGCCAGTGCTATATTGGCTCCGGCACCGGCGGCGACGCCATTTACAGCGCAAACCACTGGTTTTTCGATGGTACGAATGAGTTGAACCAAAGGATTGTAACCACTAGACAATATTTCGGTCAAACTAGGGCCATTGGGATCTACTATTTCACCCAAATCTTGCCCTGCACAAAATGCGCGTCCGATTGCGGTGATATAAATGGCACGCACCTCCTGGTCCTTTGCACAAGTGGACAATGCGGTGATTACTTCTTCGCGCATGTCTTGGTTCATGGAATTGAACACTTCTGGACGGTTGAAGGTGATAAAACCGACGTTTTGCTTAATTTCAAAAATAATATGGCTCATGATAATGGATTAGGAATCTGCTACTAGGAACGATAAAACAATAATTTTCCCCTTTTGGGTAGATTAGTTTTTGCTCGGACAAGTATCTTTTTGTGCGAATAGTGGGGCTATTTAAACAAAAAGATGGGCGGTCGGAGCGGAAAGGAATCAGCCAAAAGGGGGAAATTATTGTTTTATCGTTCCTTTAATTGCCGCAAAGGTATCATTTTGTTTGATTTAGCCCACTACAATTTCTCCACATGGTTCGTTACCTTTGCGGCTGCAATGTCAAGTTTTGAAAAAACAATAATAGGCAATAATATCCAAGAAGCCGCTCAATGGCTCACTTCGGGGCATTGTGTGGCCATTCCTACTGAAACCGTTTATGGACTAGCGGCAAATGCACTCGATCCGGCTGTCGTAGTACAGATTTTTGAAGTAAAAAACCGCCCTGCTTTTGATCCTTTAATTGTTCATTTGCCAAACATAGATCATGTAGCAAGATATACAACGGAATTCCCCTTGCCCCTGCGCGCTTTGGCCGAGCGTTTTTGGCCGGGGCCATTGACCATTTTACTGCCTAAAAAGGAGATTATACCCGATTTGGTCACTTCTGGGTT
>JAAFHO010000382.1 GCA_013297575.1 Chitinophagales bacterium | reverse complement strand
TACACGTATCAACGGCGAAACAGGTACAGTTGAAATTGCCAACAAAAAAGAAATATCCGATAAAGATCTCGGCAACCTCGATACCGAAAAAGACCGCAGCGGAAATGAAGGGCTCGACTCCGAATTTAACTTCAATCAAATCATCACAAAAGCAGACGGCGGTATCTATGCGATTGCCGAAGAAGCGTATTCTTATACCTATACTACCCGCCAAGGCAATATGTGGGTGACGCACAGGGTATTTGTCAATAATGAAATTTTTGTGAGTAGTATTAGTCCCACAGGTACTATTGATTGGGTGCGTATGATTCCTAAAAAACAAATTTTCACCGATGTCAGTATGTTCAACGGTTATTCCAATATGTATTCTGGTGGAAAATTATATTTTTTGTATAACGACGATGAAGATAATATCGAAAAACCACTTACTGCCAAAGCAAAACGCATCAGTAGTTTCCGGGATGCAGTATCTTCCTTAGTAACGATTGATGAAACCGGCAAAATGAACCGAACAAAAGTATTTGATGCCAAAGACGATGCGGATGCGCTGATGGTAGCGGCCAACAGCAGGCAAATTAGTCCCAACGAACTCTTTTTTGTCACCACGCGCTTTAAGTTCTTGAGCAAAACACGCTTAAGAATGGGGCTTGTAAGGATCCAATAATACCATTGACCCATTTTGGATACAATGAACCCCATTTTGGACACACCTAAACTTGACTAACCTCTGACCTTTGCACTTCACAATTTAATAAAAAAATGAAGTACAAAATTTTAGGAAATACGGGTTTAAAAGTTTCAACCTTATGTTTAGGAACAATGAACTATGGCGGAAAAGGTTTTTTTGGCTATATGGGAAATCTTGACCAAAATGCAGTTGACGAACAAATTAGAACCGTAACAGAAGCGGGTGTTAACTTTATTGACACCGCAAACATTTATTCCGAAGGACTTTCGGAAGTTATGATAGGACAGGCAATCAAAAACCTTTCTATTAACAGAGACGATTTGGTTTTGGCTACCAAAGTGAGGGGCACTATGGGTAACGGACAAAATGATTTGGGACTTTCCAAAAAGCATATTATCCAACAAGTTGAAGCCAGTTTAAAAAGACTTGGAACGGATTATATTGACCTCTATCAAATCCACACGGCAGACCCATTAACACCAATCGAAGAAACAATCAAAACCTTAGATGATTTGGTGCGGAGTGGAAAAATCAGATATTTTGGTGCAAGTAATATTGCCGCTTGGCAATTGATGAAAGGTTTGGCGTTTTCACAATACAATCATTTGGTACTTTTACTTCTACATTGAAATCGGGCATCCAAAATTCAGGAAAGTATATTATTATTTGGAAAAAAATTGGTGAAAACTGGAAGATTTATAAAGCAATAGACCAAGCAAAATTATAGACTACAAATATTAGGGCTAACTTAGGGGAAGCGTTAAAAAAGGGCAAATAAAGAGGTGCACTAAAATCACAAATAATTGACTGTCAAACAGATAGTCAATTATTTGTGCGTTAAACAGGATAAAAACACTGAGGGGCTCCCTTTATCTATAATTGGAATTTTAACGTACTTTTGTGAAAAAACTGTGCATAATGGAAGATAACGATTTAAAACGACTATCACGCTTGACCGCTATTTTAACCCAATTTCAAACGAAACGGCTGATAACGGCAACTTCACTTGCAGAAAAGTTTGGTGTGAGCATGAGAACAATTTATCGAGACATCAAAGCATTGGAACAAGCGGGTGTTCCCATTTTGACGGAAGATGGAAAAGGATATACTTTAATGGAAGGATATAGAATTCCACCTGTCATGTTTACAGAAAGCCAAGCCAATGCCTTGATACTTGCAGAACAATTAGTTCTTAATAATAAAGATGCTTCTTTTATTAAAGATTATGTTGAGGCTATTGACAAAATCAAGGCAGTACTAAGGCAAAATTTGAAGGATAAAGCAAATTTGCTAGCCGACCGAACCCGATTTAACCAAAATATTAATCGAGAAAGGAACAGTAATAATTTGTCTGATTTACAATTTGCCCTGACCAATTTTTTAGTAACAAGAATTGAGTATTCCAATGAATCTAGCCAAATAACAAGCCGATTGATTGAGCCTTTTGCCTTATTAAGTACCCAAGAAAATTGGTTATTGGTTGCTTGGTGTCGTCTGCGCAATGAATTTAGGTACTTCCGTTTAGACAGGATTGCAAGGCTTGAAACCCTTAACGAGAAATTTACTCCACATAAAATGACCTTACAAGAGTATTTTGATAAATTTTATTGATTGCATCTATACCCTTGACATAGGGCTGTCTGTAGTGCATTTTACCTTTGTGGCTCACAATAAAAAAATAATAAAATGCAAAAAACAACATTCGACCCATGGGATTGGGGCAAAAACACAAATTCAGTACAAGCCGTAGAAGTTAAAAATGTAGAAGGTACATTGTATTTCAGGGCAAGTAGCACTTGATGCAAACGGAGTTCCAAGCAGTGCTGATATGAGAAGTCAGTTAATTCAAACAATCGCAAATTTGGAGCAACTTATTACTGAGTCGGGCTACGAACTTAAAAACATTGTTAGACTAAATATTTACACTACCAACATGAACGAATTTTTTACAACTTGTATGGATGTTTATGTTCCATTTCTTCAAAAATATGGCATTCAACAGACGACAACAGGGTTTGAAGTAAAAGGACTTTTTGCTACATGTACCATAGAATTGGAAGCAACCGCAGTAAAATAATTTAAACTAAAAAAAAGAAAATGATTAGTCAATTATCAAATATAAATTGGGTGGCTGTTTTATCTGCCTTTTCCGCTTACTTTATTCTCGGGGCATTATGGTTTACTTTGTTTTTCAAAAAACAATATGCCATTTCATTAGGAAAAGAAAATCAATTGCCTGAAAAACCAGCACCCATTTTTATTATTGGTCCCGCAGTTTGTTCGCTTATCATCACCATTACGAGTGCTTTATTGATGCAGGCATTGGGCATTAATACATACAGCAATGCTATAGAATTTGCCTTAATCGTAGGTATCGGCTATTTGGTTGCCAATACTGTCAATATTGCTATCAACCCCAATATGCCACATCCAATTCACTATGGCATTATCAGTGGTTTGTATCATTTAGTGGGTATTTTGCTTGCTTGTACTATTCTCACGGCTATGAAATAGTGATGTTTTGATTATAAACATTGAGGGGGCAAATTACAAACGCTTGACTGTCAATCAGATAGTCAAGCGTTTTGGCATTAAACAGTAAAAAATACGGAAGGGGTACTTATTTCATTTTCCTTTCAACCCCTTCAAAAGTCATTTTCACATTTTTTATAGTACCGTCTTCATTAAAATAAAGGCGGTCAATACAGGTGACACGGTGGTCTCTATCCAAATTGGGAATGGGGCGGCGATGATAGACAATATACCACTCATCGGTATTCGGAATATTGATGACCGAATGATGGCCAGCACCTGTAGCGATGCTTTCGTCCGCTTCCAATACCGTAGATTCCCTTTCAAAAGGGCCAAAAACCGAATCGGCTCGGGCATACGCCACCTTGTATGTGCCGTTTGTCCAACCGCCTTCCGACCACATCAGATAATATTTGCCTTTTCGGATAAACATAGTGGGGCCTTCAACATAGTTTTTGGGGGTTATGTCCTTCACTAAATTGCCATCGCTAAAAGGCGTAAGGCCAGTAAATTTTTTATTTAATTTACCAATATTGCACTTGCCCCAACCGCCATAAATGATATAATATTGTTTATCAACGTCTTGAAATACAAACTGGTCAATAGGTTGAGCATTGTTGTAAAACTTGTTAATCAACGGTTTTCCTAAATAATCTTTATAGGGTCCTGATGGTTTTTTCGCAACGGCGATGCCTATGCCACCAAGTGTGTCATCTTTAACCCCATTTCTAAGTTTACTCTGAATATCATTGGCTGAAAAAAACAAGTAATATTTTCTCCCTTTTTTTACAATAGAAGGTGCCCACATCGCCATATTAGCCCATTTAATAATACTGGTATCTATGATGTGGCTGTGCTTCTTCCATGTTACCATATCTTTAGATGAGAATGCATCCATGTGCACTTGGTCTTTATATTTGGCTGAAAAAGTGGGGAATACCCAGTATGTGTTGTCAAAAATGACACCTTCGGGGTCGGCATACCAGCCTTCAATAATTGGGTTTTTAGATTTTGCCTTTTGCGAAAATACATTTCCTGCAAAACAGAAGATTAAAAACGATAACAAAATGGGAATTTTCATACGTTAAATTTATTATTTGATTACAAAGAGTACACATTTTCTCTAGAAAAGAAGTCTTACCCATTTGCAACTGTCAAAAAGTTAAAAATCAGTTCATCAATGCTTACTTCCTACTTTTTTTCGCCAAAAAAAGTAGGCAAAAAAGGCTTCGGCTGACGAAAAATGCTGCGCTTTTGCTTCCTCGTTCCGGCGGCGCCAAAAAAAACTCGCCGCACTATCGAGCGGGGACTGCGTCCCTCCAATTCCGTTTGGCTCAAACACTTTTTGGCTTCATCCGCCTCCACTTTCATGCTGAGCCTAGTCGAAGCACGAGCAAAAACGGCATGCTTCGACAGGCTCAGCATAAATTTTTCTAAGGCCGGTCTTGCCACACTTGAGGATCTGTGCTTCAGTCCAAAATTCAAAGTGTTTCGCCAAAAACAAATGTGTACCCTTTCTAATTAATTGAATAAGGAGTAATCACTTGAACTATATAGTACTTAGTTTATTTCAAAAATATATTTGCCCGACATTAAAGACAACTGATAAATATTATCTTTGCTAATCGTCAATGGCTTTTGATTTTGCTTGATTTTTTGGCCTGTTTTTAAATTAAGACGCAATGTAGCCGTTGCATTGGGCGGAACTGTTACTTGGTACACAATTTTACCGTTTTCTTTTTTCCACGATGATTCGATTTTGCCCGTTGGGGCATTAAATATTGCTTCAAAAGTATTCAATCCTTCCACAAAATGCGGTTCGAGCAAGATGTTTTTGAAACCCACATTGGCGGGATCGGGTTTGATGCCGCCCAAACCTTTGTAGAGCCACGCGCCGATTTCACCAAACATAATATGATTCATCGAAATATCCGATTTGGCATCAATAGGCCAGTTTTCATACAGTGTTGTTGCTCCATTTACAATCCACCAACCCCACGACGGATAGGTTTCTTGTGCAGCTAGTTTGTACGCCAAATCAGCGTAGCCGTTCTCACTCAACGCGTTCAAAATGGCTTTTGTACCCAATAAACCTACGTCTAAATGATTGCCATCTGCCTCCACCCGTTTTGCAAGATTGGCGGCAACTGTTTGTTTAAATTCCGTTGGCACAAGCCCCCAATACAAAGCAACACTCATTTCTGTTTGAAAACCAGAGCCATAAATACCTTTCGTTTTATCAAAATATTTGGTATTAAAGGCCGCTTTTATCTTTTCGGCAAGTGCAGAATAATGGCCAAAATCATCGTTTTTGTCTAGTAATTTAGCCGTTTTTGCCAGTATTTGGACATCTGTAAAGTAGTACGCTGTTGAAGTTAGTTCGACAGGCGATTGTGATTTCACAGGCACCCAATCGCCCAAACCCCAGGTTGTCAAACCATCGGGCGCAATCGAAGTAATGTGGTCAACATAGCGTTTTATGTTGTCATAACAATCCTCCAAAGGCTTTTTGTCGCCATAAAATTGATACAATTGCCAAGGAATTATCGCAAT
>JAAFHO010000381.1 GCA_013297575.1 Chitinophagales bacterium | reverse complement strand
CTAATAGCAACATTAACAGGTGGTATCGACTGTACTATAAACTGGCAATCTGGCGCTTCTGCTAGTGGCCCATGGGCAGCAGTAGGTACGCCTGGTAATACTTACAATACCGGTGATCTAGCAGCAGGAACACATTATTATCGCGCTATCACTACCTGCTCTGGCAATGGCTGTGCAGGCGATCCATCCAATGTAATTACAATTGTGGCAGGCAATCTTGCCGCAACAATAACCGGAGGAACAACCATTTGTCAAGGCCAATCGGCTAACTTGACTATAAATATCACAGGTAGTACAGTATTCCCATTCACGGTGGTGTATCAGTCAAACGGTGTAAACCAGCCCCCTGTCACCATCAATAGTTTGCCTTATACGCTGACCGTTAGTCCTACCGCAAACAGAACATACCGCTTACAATCGGTAACAGATGCTAATGGGTGTTCCGTTACTGGCACGCCATTCTATACCGCTGGTGGTTCTGCTATTGTAGGTGTAAATACTGCGGCTACCGTCAATGCAGGTAATGATCAAACCATTTGTGCTGGTGCTACAGCTACGCTAGGTGGTACAATTGGTGGTGCTGCCACAAGTTCAACTTGGACAACATTGGGTACAGGTACATTTAACAATGCAGCCTTGTTAAGTGCCATTTACGCGCCTTCTCCAACAGATATTTCGGCAGGAAGTGTCAAATTGATCCTCACTACGAATAACCCGGCAGGTATATGTCCAGCAGTATCTGATACAATGTTATTAAGCATTACACCTCCATTCGCTGCTACTTTGGCATTTACCGAAGGGGAAGATGGCCTTATTTGTGCAGGCGAAAGTGTTGCGATGAAAATCACCTACTCAGGAGGTATTGCCCCTTGGACATTTGTATATGAAGTAAATGGCCTCTCAACAACAGCAACCAGCAGCAGTAATCCATATTCATTTATGGTATCGCCTACCATAAACACCAATATTACCCTTATTTCGGTGGTATCTGGTAATGGTTGTTCGGCAACTATAGATGGTAGTGTCGATATTATTGTAAATGAAGCGCCAATTTTATCGGCAGTAACTACGCCAGTGAAGTGTTTTGGCCAAAGTAATGGATCTATTGATTTGACAGTAACCAATAATATAGATGAATCCTTAGAGTTACTGACTTATGCATGGTCTAATAGTGCCACAACACAGGACATTAGTGGGCTTGGTCAAGGAACTTATACGGTAACAGTATATGCAGGCAATGACTGTTCCACTACGGCTACTTATACCATTAGCCAACCTGATATACTGGCTGCGACCAATACCGTAGTGAATAATAATTGTGCAGCGAACCAATTAGGCTCGGTTGACCTTTCCGTAACAGGAGGCACAACGCCGTATAGTTATCTTTGGTCTAATAATGCCACAACGCAAGACATATCGGGCTTGGCCAATGGCAGTTATACCGTCACAATCACCGATAAAAATGGTTGTACAACCGCTACCGGTATCGCTATTATTCATTTAGACAATACTCCTCCAGCGGTAACACCTGCCATGCCCCTAACCATCGAATGTAACGCATCTAGTGGTGAGGCACTTTACGCTTGGTTAGAGAATCATGGCGGCGCAACGGCCACTGATAATTATACCCCAGCATTAGAATTAGATTGGAGCGATGACTTCTTGGAATTGAGCAATTTATGTGGTGCGACTGGTACAGCAACCGTCATATTCACGGCGACTGACCAATGCGGTTTATCCAGTACAACCTCTGCTACAGTCACTATTATTGATAATACACCACCAATAATAGTACCTGCTCCTAATGCAACCGAAGAATGCGGACCAAATTCTGAATTAGCATTTTCTAACTGGCTGATCAATCATGGTGGTGTAACAGCTACCGATGCTTGCGGAAGTGTCACTTGGTCAACACAACCGAAGACACCTGTACTTAGCGATGGTTGTGGTGCAACAGGTATGGCAACAGTTAACTTTATTGCAACCGATGAATGTGGCAACTCAAGTTCAACAAGTGCTACATTTAGTATTATTGATTCGACTAAACCTAGTATTACTCAAGCAGCCAGCAACTCAACAGTGGAATGCGGGCCTAGCGCCAACGCAGCATTTACTACTTGGTTGAACAATCGTGGTGGAGCAACAGCAACTGATATTTGTGGTAGCGTCACTTGGTCAATATTCCCAAGTACGCCTGCATTAAGCGATGGTTGTGGCGAAACAGGTACCGTAACTGTTAACTTTATTGCAACCGATGATTGTGGCAATTCAAGTTCAACAAGTGCTACATTTACCATTACGGATACGACGAAACCTAGTATTACTCAAGCAGCAAGCAGTTCAACAGTAGAATGCGGGCCTAGTGCTAACGCATCATTCACTACTTGGTTGAATAACCACGGCGGTGCAAAAGCCACCGATATTTGTGGTAGCATCACTTGGTCAACTGACCCAAGTACGCCTGCATTAAGTGATGGTTGTGGCGCAACAGGTACTGTAACTGTTAACTTTATTGCAACCGATGATTGTGGCAATTCAAGTTCAACAAGTGCTACATTTACCATTACGGATACAACTAAGCCTATTATGACACAGGCGGCTAGCAACTCGACCGTAGAATGTGGGCCAAATGCGAATACAGCATTTACCACATGGTTAAATAACCACGGTGGTGCAACAGCCACCGATGCTTGTGGTAGTGTAACTTGGTCAACATTGCCAAGTGTACTCACCTTCAGCAATGGTTGTGGGGCAACTGGCGCTGTAACTGTTACCTTTATTGCAATGGATGATTGTAGTAATTCAAGTACAACAAGTGCTACATTTACCATCGAGGATACAACAGCACCAGTATTAACGGATTTCCCTGAAAACCTTGTCGTTGAATGTGATGGCAATGGTAATACGGCGGCGTTCAATGACTGGCTAAATGATGTAGGCGGCGCAAGGGCTGCTGATGCTTGTGGAAGCGTTACTTGGTCATGGACTTATCCCGCATTAAGTGACGGTTGTGGCGCAACAGGTATGCGAATTGTCACTTTTAAAGCGACGGACGAATGTGGAAATACGACGACCACAACAGCAAGATTCACCATTGAAGATACTACTGAACCACAAATGTCATTTGAAGGTGACATTGAGGATATAGAAGTAGATTTCAGTGAAATACCCGATGCTCCCGAAGTTTCCGCTAGTGATCTATGCGGTACCGCAGCGGTACAACTAGATGAATCTACTGAAGGTTCGCCTTGTGACGATGTATTTACCTTAACCCGCACCTGGACGGCTACTGACGAATGTGAGAATTCAACATCAACGACGCAAGTCATTACCATTCTTTTTGACTTGAAACCAGGTTCCATAACAGGTAATCAAACCCTTTGCGAAGACCAAGATCCAACAGCGCTTACAAGTGTTGATCCGGGTAGTGGTTATCCAACGATTACTTATCGTTGGGAAATGAGTTATAATAGTGGTGTATTTGCTACCATAACAGGTGCTAATGCAGCCACTTACGACCCAGGCGTATTGACACCTGCTGGTACTTATCAATTCCGCAGGTTCTTGGTATCTTCTGGAACATGGATGGGCGATGCCTTTATTTGTTCATCTATTGCATCGAATACGGTGACGATCAATGTACAAGCATTGGCTAATATTTCGGTAACCATGAAGGCCAATGTAGATACAATATGTGCCGGACAACTCGTTACTTTAACTGCTGTTCCTGTAAATGCGGGTATAAACCCAACTTATGTTTGGAAACGCGATGGTACGGTCATTTCGGGTGCAAATGCAGCAGTTTTGGAATTAACGGCCACTTCTGGTACAATGCCAGGTGCTACCCAAATTGCTAATGGCGATTCCATTACTGTAGAGGTGACACCAAGTTCAGAAGTAGCATGTCCTCGTCCATCATTGGCTATTTCCAATTTAGATTCGGTAGTAGTAAGGCCAACTTTTGTTCCGTCTGTTACCATAATGACCAATACGAACCCGGTCTGCGAGAATGCAACCATTTTATTTGTAGCCAAACCAACGAGTGGCGGTATCAATCCCGCTTATCAATGGTTTATTAACAGCAGCATGGTAAGCATTAATAATGATTCATTAACGTTGTCCAATTACAATGCGAACGACACCGTAATGGTCATTATGACTCCATCGAGTGAAATATGTGTGAGTCCGGCGATTGATACATCCAACAAAATCATCATTCTAGTATTGCCACCCACGCCGCTGGCGGGCTGTAAGAATGTCACAGTGGTGCTAGATAGTATGGGACTTGTAAAAATCACGCCCGAACTCGTCAGTAACGGCTCTAATATCAATTGTGGCTTATTCTTAGGAAGTGTTAGTCCTGCATCGCTGAGCTGTAAAAACGTTGGTCCTAATTTGGTTATTCTAACAGTAACCGACCCAGTTACCGGCGATTTGGATACTTGCCATGCCATTGTAACGATACGTGATGAACAAGTGCCGGTAATTACTTGCCAGCCTACCTTTGCGCTTAGTCTTGGTGGTACTGGTACAGCATCACTGACAGCAGGATTGGTACTTCTTGACGCGGTGGACAACTGTGGTTTACTTTATACAGTGAGTCCAAATATGTTCGATTGCGACGATGTGGATTCATTAAGGACAGTAACATTAACGGCAACAGATAATGGTGGCAATACCGCCACTTGTTCGACCACTGTATTGATTAGAGAAACTGTTCCGCCTGTATCTGCAACTTGTGCATCTAGCATAACCCTGCCTATCCCACCTGAAGGTTTAACGCTCAACGCTGTATTATTGGGTATTACGGACAACTGTACCGCACAGAAAGATATCAAACTGACATTCGCAGGAAATTCTTTCTTTGGCGTTGGGGCGATTGGCACCACAGTTACGGTCATTTACACTATGACAGATGAATTTGGTAATACCTCCACGTGCCTTACGTTCATTACGTTTACACCAGGGGGAATAAACAAAGGGGGTGCGCCTACAAATCCGACGGAGATGAATCAGGATAGAACCAATACCGCAGCATCAAAACAAGCCGTTGAGTTGAAGGTATATCCAAGCCCGATGTTAGATCAAGGTTATATTACTTATTGGCTACCAGAAGATGGAGATGTCAATATCGAACTTTGGGATGTGAATTCACGTTTGATAAAAACCCTGCAAGATGCTCCAATGATTGGCGGTGCGCATGCTATTCAATGGCAACGCGAAACGTTATCAGAAGGTATGTACTTTGTTATTTTACGGGTAAATGGCATACCAACCGCTTATAAAACATTGATAATAAGCCGGTTGTAATAGCCACTATACTACTAAGGAGTAGCCAGTTGTAACCCATTGGGTGGCTGGCTGCTCCTTAGTTTTTGTTTAAAATGGATGTAATTTATCCATATCTTCCAACCTCTTTATTGTAAAAACTTAGCCTAACGGTTTCGAGTCAAAAAAGTAGGCAATTTTTGGTCAGACGAGCCACTTTTTTGAGTTCGATGCAGCGCACCCCGCCGAGCAGGGCACGGTCGGACGAAAAAAATGGCGAATTCATGCTGAGCCTGCCGAATTCATGCTGAGCCTGCCGAAGCAGTAGTATGGCTGAAAATTGACCTTTTTGGGCCGAAATGGGAGTAGGCTAAGTATTTACCTTTATTGTATAAATCCTATCAACGCCAGTGGAATGGTGTTTACGGTCTTTTTATTGGTTGTTCAATTGTATCTCCTACGCTCGACTCAAAAAAAAATCATTCCGAACTGATTATATGTGACATT
>JAAFHO010000380.1:4196-5804 GCA_013297575.1 Chitinophagales bacterium | reverse complement strand
GGGGTCTTCCGTGGGCGGAAAATCCAACAAAGGGGAAATATCCTGGTCTTTTAGTTTTTTATAGACCTCACTGCTTTGCAAATAGCCCTGCACGGCGGCAAGGTCTATTTTCTCCGCAAGGATCGAAACATAACCCAGGATAAAGGCATCGCAAATGTGTTCCAACTCGACAATCTTGCTGGGGACGGTTTTTAACTTATCTTCGAATTTCTGCGAGTGGGAAAGGCTATTCTCGAAAATCTCCTTGATGGTTTCTTTTATGTCTGATACAGAATTAAGACCCATGTGGTTGGTGTTGTGAGAGGTAATGGAATGAGTTATTTTTTAGAAGAAACTGGCGATGCTACCATAAATGACACCATTCATTGGATTAGGAATATGAACTCTCACAGAATAATTAGTTCTTTGTTGCTCTATACCATTAAATGCATGTAATGGTATAGAAGAAACAAGTTCATTTTTTCCATTAATTATTTTGTATATATCAGCAGCGCCAATCACAATATAGTTATTATGCAAAAACATGGTGTTGAATGAGAGTTCGTACATATCAATGCCTTCTTTGTAGTATTCTGCTTTTTTTATATTTCCAAACCCAGTAAGTTCTATCAGTTTGCCTCCAATCTCAAAACAAGCCCACGCCTTACATACAAAAGCGGGCGAATCGCCTAGGATTAAATTTCCTGAAATAGACGCATCGCCATGAATATCTAATTTCTGAGTTGGCGATGAAGTCCCTATGCCCACATTACCAATCTTCGTAACGACGAATTTGTTTTGATCGGAAGCCCCAATTTCAAAACTACCTTGATTTATACTTATCGCTTTTTTATCCTCACCGCAGTGTATTTCTAAGGCATTACCTGCCCCGCTATAAATACCCACTTTACCCACTAAAGAAGTATCCCCATTTACCGATAGTTTATTCCCGTTATATGGCGTTGAAGTCCCAATCCCCACGTCCCCATTCAAAAAAGTATCCCCCGTCACTGACAACTTAATTTTTTCTTCTTTTTCTCTTTCTGCTTTTTCTTTTGGTGTTTCATCTTTTGTTTTTTCTTTTTCCTTAATTAGTGTATTGATCCCCACCCGATCCCCTACCATCACCATCGGCCCTTTAATAAAAGTCACTTCAAACTTAGAATCCCAATAGCCGGGCAGGTTCTCCACTTCAACATGCACTTTTACCAAGCCCGAATTGCCGCTGAGAGCGAGATTATTAAAGTTGAATGCGAGAAAAGAAGCAGACCCGTCCCCATTAGGGACTATGATGATATCACGTCTGCCATGTTCATCTACTTTACTTTTATGGTTCGGATCTAATATGAAACCCGGCGGATAGGTTGTAACCGAAATGGCATCTACCTCAGATAGGTTGCCAAAAGCGATCTCCCCATCAAAACTAACCGAAGAACCATCATTTTTTTGGCTGGCGTAAAAGCCAAAAATGAATTTGGTCTTTTGACTGATTTTCAACTTCTCGCCATCCAACGATTGCATAAAAATGGCAATGTTTTGACCATCGTGATTATTCAGCAGGAAATTATTGCCCAATACCCCAAAGTGTACGGGAGCATACGACACCCCTTGGTGGTTGATGACCTGCAA
>JAAFHO010000380.1:0-4186 GCA_013297575.1 Chitinophagales bacterium | reverse complement strand
CAAAACGGCATTTCGGCCAAAGGAAAAGACGGCACCGGATGGCTTTGTACCCACTACTTTTTGAACGCCCTCAAATTTGATCTCGTACCCGCTGGTGCGGGTACCCGTACCCGGCGCGGCATAGATGCCCGAAAGTTTAATAACCACCGAAGTGATGGCCGGAAAAGAAAAATTATTGCTCTCCGCATTTACCATAAAATTGATATTTCCGCCCGTCTCTTCCGAAGTCACCGAAGGCTCGGAAGGCAAAGCAAACGCAGTTTTTACGGCAGTTTTTAGTAGGCTGCAGAACTTTTGGGCGTTATTTTTGGTCAAATCCTCGTGCAGTGTCCCCCGGCGGAAAGCAAGGGTAAAATGCTTCACCTGATACGTATCGCCACTGGTGTTTTTGATTTCAAAGTCTATATTTCGAACATCGGTGGTTTTATCCAAATCTGATACGATGTAAATTACCGGCGCGACATTGTCCTTCCGGTTGGTCATGTTGATTTGAAAAGGATACACCGAAGGAAGTACCGGTGGTGGCGTATTGCGCAGCGCAGGTGCTGTTGCAGTAACTTGGATGGGCATATTGGATGCTTTAAGTATGTCTTTATCGTAATCGAAAATATCCCCGATAGTAGTACTTAAATCCTGTACTGATTTTTCTCTTCCCCTACGGTAGAGTTGCAAGATTTCATCGGCGGGCAAGGCGCGATGGAAGAGGGTAATACGGTGTAGAAAATCTGGTTCGTTGTTTTCTTGACCGATCAGGGTGCCCTGTCTGGCTCCGGCATTTGCAGTAAGAGTTGGTAATTTATCGTTTGAGAATACCTTTCTGGCATCTATGTACAATGTCGCCGAAATACCCGAAATGGTCAATACAATGTGTTGCCAGTTGTCATCGTCCGGCATGGGGTAAATGGGCATTGCAAGTTCTTTACCGAAGAGAATCGTCACTTGTTTGTCATTGCAAGCTATGGTAATACCGCTTGTATGAGCAATCAGATTCTGGAGTTCGGTATGTTTGGGGCGTTTTAACCAAATGGAAAAGGTCATCTCGTTTTGAGCGTGTATTTCGTTGACAGAAGGCATGGTTAAATTTTATTTTTTAACGTTAAATACGATGTTTTCAAAGTGTTTTTGGTGAGCAAGAACCCATCTGTTGGGTCTGCTACAATATTGCGCTCCCCGGCAAAATCATCGTACCAATGCCAGTCCTTGCCTTCTATATTGGGCAGGTTGAGCATGGCATCCTTGTCGAGCGATGGGTTGGGCTGCAATACGGCGTATAGTTTGAACCACATTTCCAAACGCTGCATGGCGGGTAGGTAAAGGGCTGGGTCTATATTGGTATTAACAACAGGCACAATGCCGCTGGTGCAGTGTACGCCCGAACGGGGATCGAGCAGTAGGGTAGCGATTTGGGTCTCATTGATGGAAATGGCTTCTTGTTGCTTTAGGTTGCCCACAAAAGTTTGGATAGCAGGATTGGGATTCGGGATAGTGGATTCGGGTGCTACCAATTTATCCAATACCGCTTCATTGGGAGTTGCTGTGTTGTTTTCTAACCAATAACCAATCAGGCCATCGTCCAATTGATGGTGTTCGCCCAAGCGGTAGGGGATTTTTACCTTGATCCAGTTGTCATTTTCGCGGAGGTCGTATGGCGCGTTGTTGGAGACATCTTTTACCAAAGCGTTCCAACTTTGGTTAAGGACGGGCAGGCCCTTGAGTTGAAAATGCACCGCCGCCCGCACCACCGCTATGGGTTGACCCATCAAAATGGCTTGACTGGTATAAAGGGAGGCGTGTGAAGAAGCCATATTGTCCTGCGCCGACTGCACGGAATCTAGAAACGCCCTAAGCAATGATGTGCCACCGTGCTCGATCCATTTCACCACACGTTTTAGGTGCTCGTTTCCAATAAGGTCTATTGTGTCGGGGGCATCCGTTCGGGCGGGTGGTTTTTTCCATTTAGCATTTTGGTCAAGGTTGCCCAATGCTATGCCGTTTTGGTCAAACACCATCAGGTCGTTATCGAGGTAATTGGGTATCAGCCACCCGCAGATCGGGTTGGATTGGGGCAGGTTGTGTACCCTGACCAAATATTTGAACGCTTTTTTATCAATGGGATTTCGGTCGCTATCGAGGAAACTGAAATGCAATCGGGCGGGCTGCGTAAGCCTTGGCCGGAGGAAGGATGTTCCAGTTTCGTCTTTCATCGTTTTGGCCCAGGCGATGGTCTTGGGGATATGGATGGTTGTTGTTACCCCAAAATTATCAACCAGATTAAGTCGGCTCAGTGTAATTGCACCGCTGCGAATGGGATTAAAAAGAAAACCAGCCAAAGACGAGTATCTTTCCATCTTACCAACAATATCCGCTACGTTTTTAGCAATGTCCCGCGTGCTGGCAAAGCCCATCGGATCAAGAATGGGCAATTGAGCAGTCATGCCCCTCATGCTACAGATATGATTAAAGCCCGATAAACTTTGTGCCAGAATGGTGTGATCCATTAATAGCGTTTGGAGTTCGAGTAATATCCGGTATTGGGGTGTATTTTTTTTATCCCAAAAATTGGAAATCCGATCATTTAAGATGTTTAGGAAACTATTCATATCCTCTGTGCTAACAAATGTATCGGCGTCCTGCTGTTGTTTCGCATCCTTGAGGTTAAAATACTCGTCTTTATGTGCCTTTATGAGTTCAATGAGTTTGTGTGCCATTGCCTTGCGGGCGTTTGCGTTCAGAATAACGCTTCCCGAAAAGATAGCATTTTCGCCAGTTTCAAACTGAGTGGTTTTTTCAAAATCAGGGCCGTATTCCATGATTTGCACACGGTCAATGAGGGCGTTTTTGAGTATTTCGCCTTCGTTGTCCCTAAACATTGCCGTATCTTGAAGGTCTATTTCCCATTCTAAAATAAAGGGATTGGTCATTTGGATCGATAGGGACAAGATGTTCTCTTTGGGTACGGCTGGCTGGGCAATAGCCGTTGTGTTGTTGGGCATAAAATCCCAATTACCCACGTAAATTTTAGCATTGTTGTTGCCCGCTTTGTTGAGTAGTCCGTCATCGTTATCCTCGGTAGATAACCCGGAGATAAGCAGCACGGGCGGTTTGGGCTGCCAATAGTAATGGGCCGGGGTACAGGAAAGGTTGTATGGGGAGGGGAGTTGGTCGAATACGTCCTGCCATTTGGCACAAACGATATGAGCGAGCGATTCCTCATTGGTATCATTACTGGAAATAGTGTCTGAACCATTGTATTGGGCGTTGTTTTTTGAGAGTGTTATCTCACCACATTTGATTTTTTTAGTGGCTACTTTAGGTATGGATACTTCTCTCAGAAAACCCTCCATGCGCCCTAGTAGTTCGTTATCTATGGCATCGGGCAATGGATAGGCCAATTGCATATACTTGCTCCAATCCATATACAGCTGCTCTTTGAGGCTGGTTAGTTCGCCAAACGCATCGTCGTATTCGTGTTGTGCTTTGTTCAAATCCGCTAAGGCAAGTATAATATCGTCACTTACTTTAATTTCCGCTCCTTTTTCGTCCTTGACTCCGTTGGCAGTAATGGTCCATTTATAGCCTCCATTGATGCGACTAAAGCCGTTGGTGTGGCGGGCTTCTAGGAATTTGGAGCCTATGTCTCCGATCTTTCCCCCTAATTGGGAAAACAGGTTCGCGGATTCGAGTTGCTCCTCTATTGTATCCTTGTCAGTGGGATATTTGGCAGCCATCATAGCCGCCATAGCCTCGGTTCCGGTATGGCCAAATGCGATCTTTATATCAAGCCCTTGGACTTCGTTTTGAAAATGAACCTGGTTTCGGTCGCAGATAAACTTTGCGTAATAAATGGTTCGACCATCAATGGCTGGAATGGTTTCCAAAGGGTTGTCGGTGTCCTCGCAAATATCCACGTGGAAAAGGCTGCTCAGGCGTTCTTTCAGGGCATCTGGGTTGCTTTTCAAATACTGGAACAAAACATCGTCCTTACTATCATTTACCCAGCCGTACACTTCATAAACAATGTTTTCGACCATTTTTTCTTTGGCCATCTCTTGGTCGTAAAATCCAAATACCCCTTTACAGTTGGGATAAAAAGAACTAAAATTGATATCGCCATAACCCGTTACTGTCAGTGGCGTGCCAGTAATTTTTTGGAAACTGTTGTCTTCTGAATAGTTGAGGAGGGTAT
>JAAFHO010000038.1:4788-17721 GCA_013297575.1 Chitinophagales bacterium | reverse complement strand
CAACGAAAACAACCAATCTAGCACCGATATTCCTGCACTTTGGGGCAAATTTATATCGGGAGGCGCATTAGGACTTATTCCAAACAAACTGGACGATACCTTATATTGCATTTACACCGATTACGAAAAAGACCATACTAAACCCTATACTACCCTACTGGGTTGCCGTGTATCCAGCCTTGATGAAGTGCCAGAAGGGATGGTCGGTAAAACATTTTCAGGTGGACAATACAGCGTAAGAACGGCAAAAGGCAATATCCTGCAAGGAATGGTCTTTAACGAATGGTTGCAGATTTGGAACTCAGACTTACCAAGGATTTTTACGGCCGATTTTGAAGTATATGGTGCAAAAGCGCAAAACCCGGAAGCCGCAGAAGTGGATATTTTTGTGGCGATATAGTTACCCTTTTTTCAAATTTACTAAACCCCAAAAAGCCAATAAACCCTCTATAACAGCACCAAATACAAATAATGTAGAAGGAAAACCATCTAAAACAATACTACAAACTCTACCAATGGCCAAACCTCCCATAAATACCACATTGGACATGGTAGCGGGCATCCAGTATTTGGGTTGATAAACGCCCCATATCCAAAATAAAACCATCGCCAAGTACAAGCCCATAATTGCCCTAAAAACATGGATCAAATCTGTCGTATTTACCTCAATATTAAAGTATAAAGGCAATATAGTAGCCGGCCAAAGACCATAGCCCAAGGCAATAGGAAGGAGCAAAAGGGCAGATACTAATAGGTGTGCGTTTTGGGATAAGTACTTCATTCCTGATATCAAGAATGCGTTGCACTAGGCTCATGGTGTACCGGAAAATTGACCGAGCGCGCTATAAAACAAAACTCATGCGCTTTGGCATGAAGGGCATTTGCCACTGCTATCATTGTCGCATCGGCTACCTTCACGTTGGGATGGAGGGTTACCGACGTAAAATGTCCGCTGCCATCGGGTGTCTCCTCCATCACGCCCGTAGCATGATCTTCGTATTCCAATACAATAATTCCAGCGTCTGCACACAAGTGCAAGTACCACAACATGTGGCAAGCCGAGAGCGAGGCCACCAGCAAGTCTTCGGGGTTGTGACGGGTTTTGTCGCCCCTAAAAGCAGGATCAGAAGAGCCCAAAATATTGGCTTTACCTTCCATGACTACCTCGTGGTTACGGCTGTATGCGCGGTAATCACTTGTACCAGTACCGTTATTGCCCGTCCAAACTGTGGTGAGTTGATATTGGTGTTGTTTAAACATGTTCTACTATAAACTTCAAATAACCTCGGAAGCCATCTCGTTTGTGCCAATTTTCAGCCGATTCTTTGAGCCGCTTAAAGCAAGCAATCGCGGCACTGATCGAAATGTTGGCAACTATCGAATCATCCTCTTCTTGTTTTTTTTCAGGGTCAATTATTCCATCAGTGACCTCTTTTAGTTTATTGAACAACCTCAATGTATTGCCTGATAGCAGTACAGGTAATTCAGGCAGTCCTTTTTTTTGTCGTGTAAAAAAATTCATAGCCGCCGAATAGGCCGCAATCACGTGATTATCATTCAATTCGGGATACTCGTGATAATCATCGATAACTATTTTCTCATAAATCATGAGAATAAACAAATAATCCTCTACAACATTAATTGCCATAAATTTATAAGTATTTGAATAATTCCTACTACTATAATTGATTTTTAATGACCAATACCTCCATCGCTTTCCAAGCCAATTCATCTTCCACCCTAAATTTCCCTTTCAAATACTGAAAAACGAGGTGTTCCTGCGGTGTTACCACGCCATCGGTCAAAATCACATCCAAGCAATGATAAAACAAAGGAATACGGGTTTGCTCACGTATGGCGGCAATAGCAGCATCGATCAATCTCGAAGGGCTACCCACCTGCTCATAATACCGCGCTGCTGCGGCAATCAGCAATTCGGGATCGTGTCCTTTAAATATATTCCGATTCCGAATAGTCGTGTAAAATGTAGCATTTTCAGAGTCGCTATCCAGTTCATTGGCGCGCAAACACGCCATGAGTACAGCGGCGCATGCTTCTGCTTCATCGGTGATGTGTAATGGAGCGGAATTGGTGCCGGAGGGCGGAGCGAGAAAATGATCCAAGGTACTTTTCATGGTGTATCGTAATGTAATAGTGCGGGCTGCAAAGTTACATTATTTATGCTTAAACCAACAATCCTTTCTATTTTCTTCGTAACCTTTAAAAACCGTATTGACGGGTGCTCCGTATATCAATTGATCGTTGTATTTTGTACGCACCAAATAGTTAAAAGCACCCATATCACCAGTATATGCGGTTTGGTTATCCAAATTGTATTGTTCATGGATGGAAGCCAATTGTTCCATAAACGAGGACATAACCTGAATCGAACCTCCAATAATGCCACAATTGAGTAAGGTTGAAGCCGCAAATTCGGTTTCGTAAGCAGCGTATTCCGCTATTTTGCTACGTAAATGATTGGCATGTTCCAGCATCCAATCGTTGCGGAGTGGTTTTGGTTCGTCGCCGCAAAATAGCGCATGGGGGTTTTCAATAAATAGGGGTTGAACAAACGGATTTTGTATCAATACCACATCTGTAACATCTGTAACAAAGAGATTTTCGATAAAAAAGCCGTATTTTTGAATAAAATCCCTATAAACCAAGTACCTAAAAGCATTGGGATTTAGTGGGCCAGTATAATCCACTTGAACAAAAATAAGGTGGTCGCTGCTATAACGTTCACAGGTTTCTGGCGAAAAACTATTGTGAAACAGAATACCTTTTAGGCCAGCACGTTGGACAGATTCGGCCCATTGTTGTACTACTGAAAAATCGTCATGGATCAGTGTTTCATTTCTATTTACATCATAGACACCTGCGATATGACAGGCTAAAATAAAGCACTCTTGTTTCTCAAATGAAAGTTTATCTAATAGCATCAATTGAGTACTAATTGGGCTTGTTTTTTCATCGTAGCACAGATACTCGTCGGAATATTGCGGTAATAAGTATAGGTACGAAGATCCACTTTTTTAACGATATAATATTGAGATGCTGTTTCATAAAATTGCGCATCAGCAGCGTATTTTTCTTGAAATTTGATATTTCTAAACACTTCATTTTTCCCAAAAAGTGTAGCGAACAAAACACATTCATCTATGTGAATCAATACGTTATGATCGTGTTTATCGGGAACATAATAATCATCTTCTTTGTCCACAATGGTAAGTGTAGTGGAAGCGATCAAGTCGGCGTATTGCATTTCTTGCAAGCACGACCACAAATGATTCGGTTGATATTCATCATCGGCATCGAGAATGGTAATATATTCGCCAGTACAATTGAGTATGCCGCGATTGATCGACTTCGATTGCCCCCTATTTTTATGCCAAATATACGTTATCTTTTCTTCGTGTTGTTTTACTAAATCCAAGATCATATCTTGGGTATTATTATGGCTGCCATCATCAATAATGATGAGTTCAAAATCTTGAAAACTCTGGTTTAAAACGGAGTTTATAGCGCGTTTCACCAATTTAAAATCGGTGTTATAAACGGCCATCAGCACGGATATTGTTGTTTTATTTTCCAAAATTGACTTTTTTTGTTGAAAACCTCCACAAAGATACGGTAAGTTATATTAGTACAAGGTTAAATCTTTGTAATTACTGCGATAGAGAAAATAGGCTATTGCCGAAGCAAGTGACAAACATGCTCCGGCAATAGGTAAAACTATTTTGATATAATGCTAAAGTTATTATTTTAGGTCTATGAAGAATTTCTTAAAATTTATCAAGAGTTCTGTTTCTTGGAAAAAATCTAACCCAAGAACACCATCAATTTCTGATAAAATATTATTACCTAAAAAATCATACGAACAGATTGTTATATTCCGCTTTTCATGTCCAAGAGCACGTAGATAATCAATTTTGAAAACGTACGCGTCAACAACGCCTTTTGCAGTTTCAAATTGGACAACACCAAGGCTGTCGTCTAATCGATACCCGATAATCAGAAGTTTAGTCAGATCAATAATTGTATGTGATGCTCCTGTATCCAATACCAGCGAAACCTCCTCATCCTCTACCAAAGTAGGAACAAGAATGAGACTTTCTTCAGTTTCAAGTGAAAACGGTATCACTATAGCCAGAATTTACGATTTTTAGGAATTTCACCTGTAAAAATACAAGTATAAGTATCATAACCTTTTCGATAATCTTTTGCGGCGTATGCAAGTTCTCGTTTATCTTTACTTGAAAACAGTACAATTCCACGAACCAGTTTGCTTACGATAGAGCCAAGTGTATCTGGATCATCAAGTTCGGGATTGGCCACTAAAACCCATTGTTCGGGGTATTGGGCTTTTATCTCCTCTATAGTTAGTGCTATCATTATTTTACAGTTATGAACATTAAAGCACAAAAGTACGGCTTTTTGATGTATTAATGCCAGATATTTTTTGACAACAATTTACTATTTACCACTTCACAATCTTCCGCGACACCATACCCTGTCCATCATTGATATTCAAGAAATAAACCCCGTTACTCCATCCAGATACATCAATAATTGATTGCACACCAATTGTTGTATTTTCGGAATAAACCACTTGGCCGAGCGTATTGACGATTTGAACAGATAATTTACCTGTCCGTTTGCTACTCAAATTCAGTTGAATGACAGAATGGGCCGGATTAGGCGAAATTTGGATATCATATTGCTCCACCAGATCATTCGTAGCACTAGTGGTATAAAAAACCGTCCCTTTCTGCACTTGACCTCTTATTTCACCACCCGGAAATGCATCGGTATGAATATTCAAATAGACATTTTTGCTATCAAACTGGAGTAAATTAGCCGGCAAAAATGGCGGCGTATCCGTACTTTTCCAAAACCCTGATGCCGTTGCACTTGTCCCTGATGTTTGCATTACACTACTCATATCATAAATAACTGGGCCATTTTGTCCGGCTACATTGTTGTGAAAATGAGCGGAAGTGGCCACTCCACTCAAATCGCCGGCCAACCAATCGTAATAGACCTGATCGCCATTCCGATTGATCGAAACAATACCAGAACCGTATGCACTGGACGCATTGAAAGGGACTTGTGCGCCGCCACTGAGATCAACGGTATAGCCTTCATGTGCAAAACGCACCGCTTGCCCCCTAATTTCTCCATCGGGATGAGCCGTTGTATGCGCCACCACGGCCAAATTACTCACCAATAATTTATTGATCGTAACAGAATTCAACTCAGATCCTCGTTTAACACCTTTAATCCTACGTCCAGCAATCGAATTAGACAAATCCACTTGTAGCGCGCCATAAGGCTCACCGTAATCACCTACATGCAAGTGAGCATAGTCGATATTGGTTATAATTTTGTCTAATACAACATCATAAAATAAAGTATCTAACTTGGGACTCAGGCGCAAGATACTGATGGATTGTCCCTCGTTTGCAATAGGCGGCACCATTTGTGCGCCATCAGATCGAGCCTCAAAAGTAAGCCCTTTTAGTAGCCGCACTTGTGATCTGAGTTCGCCGTTAGGGTGGGAGGCGGTTTCGATATTCAAATAAATTTCTCCTGCAAACAGGCTGTTCAACAATGCCGTAGTAGGCACTAAACTCGCTGTAATCACATTGCCATCTATAAAAGATGATAAATTTACCACCTCTGTACCAACATTACCCACTGCGCCAGTATGCAATTTAGCACCCGTCATCGCCCCGGAAAGGTTTTGGCAAATCACTTTAAGATTCAATTTACCTTTGTCCAATGACAGGCCAAAAGAACCCAATCCATAAGCAGTAGTTGTCACCGCAGGCACCACTTCCGA
The DNA here is from genome assembly GCA_013297575.1 of Chitinophagales bacterium. Classification (GTDB taxonomy): domain Bacteria; phylum Bacteroidota; class Bacteroidia; order Chitinophagales; family Saprospiraceae; genus M3007. The sequence continues at coordinate 11,876 of JAAFHO010000038.1, read as the reverse complement.
GCCTTTCAGATCGGCCATAAAATGCCAATCGGTCACCAGTTTGATCTGACTTCGAATCAAGCCAGAAGGATGATCAGCGGTACCTACCAAAATATAAAGATCCTCGCTAAATAGTTTGGTCAAATTGGTGGTAACATTTGTGCCACGCAGAAAAGTCGCCAGCGATTTGCCTTGGATTACACTGCTCAAATCAAACAAAAGTGTACCATTTTGGCCTTCTTTCCCTTGATAAATACCAATACTGGTGGGCGTTGCGCCAATAATACTTAGGTTGATGGCAATAGAATCGCGTTTTTTGTTCAACATAAAACTGCCAATACCCTGTGCCGAAGTACTGACAGATGGAACCATTTGTGCACCGTCCATTTTGGCGACAAATAATAGGTTTTCGCGAAAAGTAAACGCAAAGGCACTTTTACCTAAAAGTGCAAAAAGTAGTGTAAAAATGAAGGTAATTTTTTTCATACTTGCTATAATTTTTGACAAAGGTGAGACCCGTAAATCATAGCAAAACCGATCAAATGCCGAACCGTAAAATAGGAGGTACGGACAATACATTTTCAGGACAAAGCCGCTTTGTCTTTTAGCATATTGATTCGTCCTTGATTTTACCATTTCGTCCTTGAATCTGTGGATAACGTGCAGAAATAAGTACCTTTGTTGAATAAGTAAAAAGCAATTGCGACAACAACTCAATATATCTGAATTACTCATTAGGCATAGATGGTTATGGCATATTGGGTTTTGGTGCTTGTACGGTGCATCTAGGGCATATCCGTATTTTCTTACGGTGGCGTATTACGATCGGGCATATTTGGAGTTTATGCTGATTACCGAGGTTTCGTTATTTTTTTTGGTTTTGCTTACGCTGTGGCTGTATCGTCGTTTTTGCACCGAACTCCACTATAAACGCTATTTTGCACTTGGGATCGGGCTTTGGATCGGGTATGTAGCCTTGGTTATTTGTTTTCAAAAATATTATTTGGCAGCCATTCCCGAAATTGCCAATGCAGCGTGGTCGGCTATTTTTTTCAATGCGCTTTCCAAATATTTGTTCCTGTTTGTTTTGCTCACGATGGGCAAATATTTCAAAGACAATTTTATCCAACAGCATTACGAAAAAGAAGAAAGACACCTTAAAGTGCAATCCGAATTACAAAATTTAAAGGCGCAGATATCGCCCCATTTTTTATTCAATACGATGAATAATTTCTATGGATTGGCGGTAGAAAAATCGGATAAATTACCAGAACTCATGGTGCGCCTTTCTGAGTTATTGCGGTACTCACTCTACGAAACCAACCATATCACCGTCCCACTTTCTAACGAAATAGCGTACCTGAACAACTATATCGAACTGGAGAAAATTCGTTTGGAAGATACCCTTGTTTATGAGTTTGAGGTAGCCATTGCGCCCAATATGGACTTCAAAATTGCACCGCTGATACTCGTTGTTTTTGTGGAAAACGCTTTCAAACACGCGAAAAATGTAAAAAATGACGTCATTCGGATCAAAATTTTATTATCCGTATCCGATGCTGGATTGCTCTATTTTGAAATGAATAATAACTGTCTACCTGAACCAGAAACCGTTTTAGAACGCAACAGCAATGGTATAGGATTGGAAAATGTAAAAAAACGGTTGGAGGTATTGTACCCGAATACAATGCACCATTTTGAAACAGACCATTGGGACAACAATTTCCAAGTTCGATTAACGATTAACCTCGCTAGATAAGGATGAAAAACAGTATAAAATATCGCTGTTTAATTGTGGATGACGAACCCATTGCGCGGAAAATCATCAATACGTATATTGGGCAATTGCCCCATTTAGAATGTGCTGCCGAATGCAAAAATGCGTATGAAGCACTCGAACAAATTTATAATGATCCGAGCATTGATATCGTTTTTTTAGACATCAATATGCCCAATATCAGCGGTATTGCGATGGTAAAAATATTGCCTAGAAAACTACAGATCATTTTTACCACCGCCTACTCTGAATTTGCGATAGAAAGTTACGAATTGGAAGCAGCAGATTACTTGCTCAAACCTTTTTTGTTTGAGCGTTTTGCTAAGGCCGCTACTAAAGCCATTGATCGTTTGAAAACACCCATAATACAGGAACAACCAACAGCAGCACCTACTATGCTCCTCAAATCCAATGGCGAACACTACCCTATTGTAGTCAATGACATACTGTATTGCGAAGCCATGAAAAACTACACCAAAGTATTTACATCCAATGGAAAGACGTATATTCCATTGGTGGCTTTGTCCAAATTTGAAGAGGAATTATCGCTCCTAAGCCCTCATTTTTTGCGGACGCACCGTTCGTTTATTGTGTCAAAAATCCATATTCAATCTATGAGTGCTACTACTGTATTGGTACAAAATACCCGAATTCCGATTGGAGAGCAGTACAAAGCGTATTTTTGGGCCGCGATGGGGATTAAGGGGTATTAACCTTTTTCCGACTCCCAATCCTAATATTAATCAATTCAACCACCAAAGCAAAAGCCATGGAGCAATAAATATAACCTTTTGGAATCTTGAAATCGAGTCCTTGCCCAATCAATGCCATACCGATCATAATCAAAAAGGCCAATGCCAAAACTTTGATGGCCGGGTGTTGGCTCACAAAATTACTAATCGGTTCAGCAGCAGCCAGCATCACCAGCATAGAAAGGATAATAGCAATAATAATAATCTCGATCTGATCTACCATACCAACCGCTGTGATAACAGAATCAAGGGAAAAAACGAGATCGATCAAGATAATTTGACCAATAACTGCCGCAAAACTCAATTTTTCAGGGGTTTTATCTGGTTCAGATGCCTGTTCTACCTTATTATGTATTTCTTTAACACTTTTGTAGATCAAAAACAAGCCACCTAGTAATAAAATCAGGTCGCGCCCCGAAATTTCATTTTGCAAAACAGTAAACAGTGGCGTTATCAAACCCATCATCCAGGAAATGGAAAAAAGTAAACCTAAACGCATCACCAAAGCCAACAATAAACCCGTTCTACGTGCTTTCGCTTGTTCTTCGGTTGGTAAACGATTGCTCAAAATTGAAATAAAGACAATATTATCAATGCCCAATACTATTTCCAAGGCAGTTAAAGTAAGCAACGCAATCCAGGCATCAGGTGATGTAAGCCAATCCATAATGAATAATTTTTCGCTTTTTAAAAGTAATACTATCTAATTTAACACTTATACTACCGAAACGTGTTTTTCATAAAAAGGTTTAGGTTAGTCATGTTAAATCTGTGTAAGCAGGGATTTATTCCATAATTATTCCGACTTTTGCCCACTAAATACACTGTAAAATAAGTTTATTTATATTCTGAAGTCTCTATTTTCAGCATATTTGTAGCGGTTGACCGACCCAGAATGGGTCAAATGTTTATAGCAAAATCGCGGTTCCAATACGCGTGCGACCCCAACGGGGTCGAATGTCGTGTAGCCACATTGCTCTATAAACATTTGACCCATTCTGGGTCGGTGATACCATATAAATATAAAAAAACATATTTTATACTACATCAAACACATTGTAAAAAATAATTACAACGATGAACTTTTACTGGATATATGATCTGCCCAATTGGCTATTTGCCTTATTAAGCATTGGGTTTATGGTGTTTTTTGCCCTAGGTGGCCTTATGCTATTCCGAGGCTTTATTTTTAGGCGGGTGATTCAGCAGGCACACAATGATGTGGTGAGTTATTTCATGTCGGGTATGGGTGCTATTTATGGTATTACGTTGGGGCTTATTGCGGTAGCGGCATGGGAGGCATTTAGCGATGTAGAAGAGGTAGTAGCCAAGGAAGCCTCTACTTTGATTGCGCTTTATAATGATGTAGGCACTATGCCATCGCCCTTTAAGGATTCCTTGCAAGCTCAATTAAAAGAATACACCTTATATACTATTAACGATGCTTGGCCAAAGCAACGGATTGGTATAGTGCCCCGTGGAGGAACGGAGCGGCTACGGCATTTTAATAACACGTTCATCAGTTATGAGCCGAGTACGAAAATGCAAGAAATACTGTGTAAAGAGGCCATTGATGGATTGTACCAATTGACTGAATTGCGCCAAATACGGCTTCAAAAAGTGACCGAAGGATTACCCGCAGCGGTGTGGTATGTGATCTTTTTTGGTGCTATGCTCAATATTGTAATTACTTGGTTTTTTATCACAGATCGTTTTAGGGTGCATATCCTGATGACGAGCATGTATGCAGCATTGCTGGGCTCTTTGATCTTTTTAGTGGCTGCTATGGATAATCCTTTTCGGGGCGAATTTAGCGTAGGCTCGGATGCATTGGAAGCGGTGCTGGCTAAAATGAAATAAGGAAAACCCTGCCAGAGCGAAAAATACCCACAAAAACGGAGATTCAAAAAGAAGTCATCCTCATTACTCCAACTGGCGAAATGCGGACTTTGAAAATTGAATAATGGCAAGTTTTGTTGTGCAAAAAATCGTCAAACTTTGGGCCACATTGGAAAAAAGGCACTTGTTCGCTTTTTATACGCCTGAAACTGAGGATTGTCCTTGTATTTTGCCTCCAACATAGGAATCCCCGATACAAAAAGCAATAAAAAAGTAATCGTTAATGGGCTAATAATACCCAGCCAACCAAAATTAAGCGGTAAAACGATAATGAAAATACCCCACCAAAGCAATACTTCTCCAAAATAATTGGGATGACGGGAGTATCGCCACAAACCACTTTGCATAATATCGCCTTTATTTTGTTTGTTTTTCACAAAAACCGACAATTGGTAATCTCCAATTGCTTCAAACCCAAACCCAATGCCCCACAACAGCACACCCGGTACCGCAGTCCAATGCAGATGATCTGAATACTGCGCCGCCGCAATCAAAATGGGCATACTAATGATCCACATAAAGCCACCTTGCAATACATATACCTGCAAATACGAACGCAGCACAAACCATTTGCCCCATGCTTCTCGCCACGCACGGTAACGAAAATCTTCCGCTTTGCCCGCACTTCTCGTAGCGATATGGACGGATAAGCGCATACCCCAAAGTATGACCAAAGTATAGATGATGACACCTGTCAGAGAAACGGGTTTTGTAAGGAGGCAAACTATACTAAGTAGCACAAAACCCAAGCCCCAGCCAATATCTGCTACATCATTCCTTTTACGTACCATCCCCACGATAAACCACAGAGATACGTAACCTAGGATGAATAAAGCAGCACTTATGATGGTATTTTGCATATTATTGCATGTATTTAACGATAAAATACCCAGCAGTGCTGACTGCGCTACTGAGCACAAATCCCCAAACAATGTCGATATAAACGATCGTAACAGGCCAGCCTTTCAACGTCGCGAGGTTGGTCAGATCGTAGGTAGCATAGGTAAAAAATCCAAAAAGTCCGCCTAATATGATGGCAGAACGCAGCGATTCTTTCTCAATGGCGGGCAGAATTGCAAAAATAAATATCCCCGCAACAAACAATAAATAGAAAATAATAGCAGCCGTCCAGTTGACATTATCGGCCAATAAACTACCCAGGTATTTACGGTATAAATCCTTGGCAATAAAGCCTAACCACGCCATATCAATAATGAAAAAAACGGCAAAAGTGAGGACGTAACTGATGACAAGTTTACTAAATGGCATAAGGTATAATGTTGAAAAATGTTAAAATGGAGCAATGGACTTGTTGCGGTGGGAGCGTCCGAGGCATAAAATTAGAGATTTTTGGGCTGATTGAGGCTTATTTTGTAGTTCGTAGCGGTACTACGGACTACAAAATAGCCGAAAAGCAGTCAAAAAAGATCAATTTTTGACCGGACAGTCTCCCTCCGCAACAAGTCAAAAATAAGGTGTAGTCACTTCCAATCGATTTTGATCGGGATCCACCGTTTCAAACTCGTAATAACCATCACCCGTTTTGCGCGGCCCGTTCAGTATAGGAAAACCTGCTGCCCGCAACTCATTGGCTTTGGCATCTACAGCCGCCATTGTATCAACACCAAAAGCGAGGTGAATAATACCTTGGTGTTGTTGTACCACAGTATCGTTTAGGTTGTCGGGAATATTGGGCATTTGCATGAGTTCCAATCTTGCACCCGACTCGAAAGAGAGAAAATAACTTTCAAATCCCTTTTTCTCGTTATAATATTTCTCATTGGATACCGCCCCAAAATAGGTTTGGTAATATGCTTTTAGTCCTTCCAATTGATTGGTCCAAATGGCTACGTGTTCTAATATCATGTTAAGAAATTAAAATGGATGAATAAAATAGCGATGATCACGATTCGGCAAAGATAGCAGAACTAATACAAATGAAGTAGTTATAGCACGATAATATAGCATTTGGCACTATCTTTGTCCAAACATCAACAATGATGACCCAACAACAATCCACCATATACCCACTGCGTATATTTCTGCTTTGGCAAGGAATAGCCGTCCTATTACTCGGTTGTGTACTCGGCGTTGGTTTTTTATTTTTTGCCGAGCAATATTTGGGCAAATGGTTGCTACAATACGGCATTGCGCATGTTGTCGTAGTTATAAGTATTGTTGCCACTTCCTTAATCACCAAACGATGGCTCACACTCCGCGTCGATTTTGTCATACGCCCCGAAACCCTCGATATTATTTTTGATGAACCCCGACAATGGTTTCAACCCGATGATGCTGTAATTCCGTGGAACGAACTCCAATCATGGCGCGCAACACCGGGGTTCGCTACGGGCCAAACGCTTGCACCACCTCTTTTTACACTACAAAAAAGAGATGGCAAAAAAGTAAAATTTTACATCGCAGGAGCGGACGATGTTTACGCGGTTTTTTTGATGCAATTTGAAGCCAAATTAAGCGCGTTTAATCTGCAATACGCAGGTGTGCATCGCATTCACAAAATGTCGGATTTTTCAGAAAGCAAGGCTGTATTTATATTTTTTATCGTTTTATCGGTAATAATATGCTTTTTTACCAGTTATTTTTATTTTATTGAAAACAAAGAGACGCCTGACGATGAGGGGTATCTTGTGCTATATGGTATTGCCATTTTATTGGTTGTG
>JAAFHO010000038.1:0-4778 GCA_013297575.1 Chitinophagales bacterium | reverse complement strand
CTTGTTCGGAGGAGTGAGAAAAAACTGGAAAAAGAAATGCCCTAAAACCGCTTATAAGCCCAACTCAAAAACGCATTCACCACCCAACTATACAAAAATATACCAATGGCAAAAGCCGACAATAATGTTTCTGTCACCGATAACGGATGCACAAAAGTAGCATAAGCAATATGCAACGGCCCAATTAAAAACATAAGACCCGCAAAAAGCCACAACCAAGTCCGCTCCGGTTTACCTTCCCGGCCATAAGACAACCCACCAATAGGTACCAACATACCCAAAAAAGTAAGCCCCAATAAACTCAGGTTAAAACTTTGTACCTCATTGCTCTCCATCCAACTGGCCACCATCGCAAATACCCCAGAAAAGAACACCACACCCGTAATATTGCTGATGGTCTTTTCATAATTGGTCAAGGCATATTTACCCACCGGATGCAGGCGCAAAAACAGATTAGACAACGGTTTTCCGATCCAAGTTGCCAAAGCAAAAACCATATACGCCACAATCAGCGGCGCAATAAATGGTTGTAATGCCGGATTAGATTCCGAAATACTCCTCAAAAAACGCACCCCTACATAAAGACCAATAATGACAAACCATTGGTTGCGCTCGCTCAACCTGCCCATAAACAGGAAATACTTCAACAGTCCCCGATATAGCCAGTTTTTGCCTTTTATCGCCTCTTTTAGCCCTTCACGGGCGTGATCGTTGTTCGGATTGAGGCGCAATGCCTCCTTAAACGATGCCACCGCTTCATTGTATTTGCTTTGGTGCAGATTGACCCAACCCTTATTGCTGTGCGAATACCCGTCTTCAGGGTCGTTGTAGAGCGCGTAATCCACGGTTTCGGCGGCTTCATCATTCCTATTGAGTTTGACCAATGCCATTGCGCGCAGGTTGATCAACGATTGGTCTTCAGGGTCGTGCTCCAGCCCGCGTTCGGCGTTGTAAAGAGCGAATTCCCAGTTTCTTTCGTGGTATTCCAACTGCGACAACACCATATAAGCATCCGAGAACGTAGGATCCATTTGCAGTGCAGCATGCAGGTGTTCGCGTGCTTCCTTGGGCTTATTGTTGAAAAACAATGCGCGTCCAAGTGTAGTGAGTACAAAAGAGCTATCGGGCGCAATCGCAACAGCTTGCTGCGCCGGAGTGAGTGCTTCGGCGTTTTTGTCCTGACTAATCCTGCACAAAGCCAATATGGCCAACGCATCCGCATCCTGCGGATTTTCGACCAATCCTTTGAGGAGCATTTGTTCCGCATCGGCATATCGGCGGGTTTCCATCAGCACCAAAGCGCGGCTGATCAAGTGTTGATTGTCCATTATTTCTTGATTTTCAAATAGTTAAGTATTTCATCGTAATTGCCACCTTCATTCGCAAAGAGGGCATAGTTTTTGGCAGTCGTGAACCACTCGCGGGTGGTGGCTTTGTGCTTTTTGATGGCATGTTCAAAATCGGAAGACGCAAGTGGTACAGGCGTGCCCGTGCGCATGGCTTCTTCCAATTTATTTTCGATCGCAATATCCACCACAGCCTGCAAATCGGCACCTGAAAAATCAGGGGTTTTGCGCGCCACTGCTTTCCGATCAATACTTTGTGCGGGTTTGTCTTTGAGCAAAATATCCAAAATAGCGACCCTTGCATTTTCGTCCGGTGGCGGCACAAAAATAACACGATCAAAACGACCCGGACGGCGGAATGCCGGATCAAGGTGCCAAGGCGCATTGGTAGCAGCGAGGACTAACACTCCATCATTATCGCCATCAATGCCATCCATTTCTTGCAAAAACTGGTTAATCAATTGTTTACCAGCACTTTGACGCATGTCCGAGCGATTGGCACCCAGCGCATCCACCTCATCAAAAAACAAGACGCAAGGCTTCATATTGCGCGCTTTTTCATAAATGGCGTGTAGATTTTTTTCGCTTTGGCCAATCCACATATCCAAAATATCGCTGATCCCTACCGAAATAAAATTGGCGTTAATTTCGCCTGCTGTGGCACGTGCCAAATGGGTTTTTCCACAACCTGGCGGGCCATACATGAGGATACCACCGCCTATTTTTTTGCCATAAGCCTTGTATATTTCGGGGTGGCGCAGCGGATGAATGATCTTTAACCGAATTTCTTCTTTTACGCTATCCATGCCGCCCACTGCCTCAAAGGTCACCTTAGGGCGTTCCACATCGATTAGGCGTTCGCTACCATCGTCGGTGAGATCGCCGTGCGCGGGTACACGCAGCGGTTCGGGTGTTGTGCCTTTTTGCAGGGACATATTGATCTCCGATTCCAAAAACGCATCTTTAAGTGCTGGATCGATAATCGTGGCCTTTTCATAAGCATCTTTGGCCGCTCGGGGCTGTTGGGCTTGTTGTAATAGTTTGGCATAAACAAACCAAACACGCGCAGGTGGTGCCGGCTGCGACACCAGTTCTTCCACCAAAACGAGACCAAGGGAGGTCTTTTGTTGCTCGCAAAACGCCGTAACCAAAGCAATTTTCAATTCTATATCGTGCGGCGCCATTTTGAGCGCGTCCTTGATCTCAATTTCTGCTTCAGTCCAGCGTTGGCGGCGGAGTAGTTCGCCACAAAGGTATTTTCGGAGTGGTATATTGTCGGGCGTGAGCCGGACTGCATCCATCAGGGATTGTAATTCGTCCATTATGTGATTTGTAATTAGGGAACAAAGGAACGGGAAAAAAATGATTTATTGTTGGAGTGGCAGGGAGGATTTTTGAGTTATCTCTTGAATATCCAAAATTATGATTAATTTTGCATTCGTAAACATTAATAAATAACGAGGCACAATGTCTAAAGGTTTAGCAACGATTCATATTAGGGGCTACAAATCCATCAAGTTCGTCGAATTGCCATTGGGCAATTTAAACATACTGATTGGTGCAAATGGAAGTGGTAAAAGTAATTTTATCTCGGTATTCAAATTTTTGAGGAATATTGTAGATCAAAGATTACAACTCCATGTGAGGGATAGTGGCGGAGCCGAAAAACTGATGTATTACGGAAGTAAATCTACCGAATCCCTTTCTTTTCGCTTAGATTTTTCGCCTAATTCTTATGAAATTGCCCTAAAACCATCTTTGGATGATAATTTATATTTAGAACAAGAGCGTACTTCATTGCCCAATAAGGCATACGAGGAGTCATTAGGGAATCTTATCGCAGCAGGCAGTAATGAATCCAAATTACAACAAGACGCAACATCGAATGTGGTCTCCAAATATGTTTTTGACACCTTAAAAAAATGGCGGGTGTATCATTTTCACGATACCAGTGCTAGTGCCAGGATTAAAAAAACTGTAGATATACATCAGAATAGTTACCTCTGGGAAGATGCTGGTAATTTGGCAGCGTTCCTATATCTGATCCAACAGCAAAACCCTAGGCATTACGAACGAATTGTGCGTACGATTCAGATGGTTGTCCCTATGTTTCATGATTTCAACCTTCGCCCAGACCCATTATCGCCAGATCATATTCGATTAGAATGGCTCGATAATGCATCCGATTATATTTTTGGTGCGTCCGAATTATCCGATGGCTCTTTGCGTTTTATCAGTATTGCAACCATGCTACTTCAACCGAATAAGCCAGATTTGATCTTGTTGGATGAACCAGAATTAGGTTTACATCCGGCTGCTATCCAGATTTTGGCGGGTTTATTACAAAAAGCGTCCACTTTTTCACAAATTATTATTTCTACCCAATCGGCAGGGCTGGTTTCGGCTTTCACCCCCGAAGATATAATTGTGGTAGAAAATCAAGATAATGCCTCCGTATTTAAACGATTGAATGATATGGATCTTGATCATTGGTTAACGGAATATTCCCTTGGACAGTTGTGGGAAAATAATGTTTTTGGAGGCCGGCCATGATAAGAATAAATATTATTTGCGAAGGTCCGACAGAGGAGCAATTCGTCAGCAAGGTACTGTACGGGCATTTTTTAAAGAAAAACATCCAAGTTACTGCCCGTTCCATCGGAACAGGGAATCAATATGGAAAATTACACCATAATATTGTTCAATGGTTGTTGGAAGATAAAGGTGCATACTTAACGACCCTTATTGATCTATATGGTATGCAAAAACGATTTCCCGGTTATACAGAAAGCAAGGATAAACAACCTTTTACAAAAGTACTTGCAATAGAAGATGCTGTTAAAAAGGATGTTGAACGTTTTGTCCAAGATGCCTCTCGATTTATCCCTTATTTTCAACTGTATGAATTTGAAGCCATTTTATTTTCGGCTCCGGATACATTAGAAGAATGGCTTAGCATTGATCAAATAGTTCCTCCAAAGGCTTTTGCTAAAATTCGAGCCCAATTTGAAACACCTGAACATATCAATGATAGCCGCGAAACGGCACCATCCAAAAGAATATTAAAAATTTGTCCTTCCTTTAGTAAGGTCGCAGATGGCGTGCTGATTGCTTCAGATATTGGGATTGAAATAATACGAAAAGAGTGCCCCCATTTCAACGCTTGGATTGAGCAACTAGAGGCGTTGTCTGGTATATAAAATGGTGTAATCCTCCTAATTTGCTTTGCCTCGTGCAAAATGCGGCGACAAATGGGTTAATCGGGTGATTTTGCGACGTCCTTACTCGGAAAAAGGTGTTGACCTGTGGTATATTCAAGATTTATTAGGACATGAAAGTAGCAAAACAACAGAGATTTATACCCATATTACGAAAAAAAGTTGGGATAAAATAAAAAGTCCATTGGATAGCTTGCATATATGAATCACTTTA
>JAAFHO010000379.1 GCA_013297575.1 Chitinophagales bacterium | reverse complement strand
AACTGGTTAGCCAGACAGGAATCCGGCTAACCAGTTGCGGTTTTTTAAAATTGGGATGGGTATATTCCTTGAATTGCAATAATATAATTGAGGGCCAAATAAGGTGACCTGACAGAAACAGGCTGTCCGCTTCCTACAGTCGTTTCTTTTACACCACCGTAGCGACCATTAGCAGCGGTACTCGACCCAAAATCAAGCGATCCCTTTGCCAAAACATTACCCGCAGGATCATCGGACGTGGCCGCTTGACTCGATACCTGAACGACTACTGAGTGGTTATGCGCCGGGAGTTGTTGTAGATTGAGTACAACTACTTCTGAACCACCGGACTGGCCTTGTTTATACATATCGAGGCCGACACCTTGCCCAAAGTGGATAGGTGCTCTTCCGCGCAGATCGGGCAGCGCAAAATTAGTTTTCCCATCGCCACCATAGGTGTTATAGATTAACGAATAAAGCGCATTATTTTGAGCGATTGATAGAAGTTGGCCCTCACAAAAAGCCCAGCCTTTGGGTGCGAAGTTGCCAGCAAATAAAATAATCGATCCAAGTATTGGGTTATCAGTCATTGGTACGTATAGTTTTTTAACCTTGAAATTGGATGACGAACATCCTGATTAATACATCAAAACTAAAGATTTAGAAGGCCGCTTGGCTCGACTTTGGTCACCAGTGGCTTGCATATGGTAATGAGTTGGTGCTTTTAATGGTACGAATGTTTTTGGGGAAACCAAAATATCAACAAATCAACGTAAATTTGCCAAATGAAAAATCGATATCACATTAGCATAATAAGCGTGCTATTGCTTTATGTAAATACTGTGTTCGCCCAAAGCGACCACAAAATTGACAGCCTGCAACAAGTCGCCCAGCAGGCACACGCAGATGGTAATCGAGTGGAGGAGGCTAAGGCTTATTTATCTATTAGTAAAATATGGGACAAACAAGAGCAAAACCAGCAGGCGCTCGAAAATGTTGAGCGTGCATTAGCCGTGTTACCGACAGGCCACTCCACACTATTAGGCGAATTGATACATCAAAAAAGCAGGATTTTGTTTTTTTCAGGTGACTCAGCTAGCAGCCTGACTTGGATGGACTCTTCTTACCAGTTGCTCAAAAACTGTAATAATCTTGCCCTCCTCAACCCTGCGCTTATGTTTTATGGATCGGTACTCAGTTACTCAGGACAATACAGTCGTGCGACCGAAATACTCCGTTTGGCCGAAGATGGCTATTTGAAAGAGCAGCCAATTCGAGTAAAAAAACTACTCAATATTTACACCAATCAACTCCATGCATACCTGCACCTCAGCGATTACACCCATGCACTGGAAGCCGGACGAAAAGGAATAGATCGTTGCAAAAACACCGAATTTTATGAAGAAAGCGCAGATTTGAACTACAACGTGGGCGTGATCTATCATACCCTGAAGTACTACAAAGACGCTGAGTACCACTACTTAAAAGCGTTAGAACTCAACCAAAAAGGCAATATCAGGTCAGGTATTATCAAATTGAGTTCGACTTTGGGCCAGTTTTATGCTTCCGATTTGGGCAATCAACCTGCCAAGGGGATTAAGTACCTTGCAGCAGCGCGAACGATGGCAACTGCCGACCAAAATGCATTTGCACTCGCCGAGATTGGCCTTATGGAGGCCGATGTTTTCAGAAAACAGCGCGATTTTGGAAAAGCACTGGCCGCTATTGATTCCTGCATCGCTTTTTTTGATACCAGCAATGATCCCCGCCGCTTCCAAGGGATGTACTTAGAAAAAGCGAAAATTCTGTACGAAGTCGGTAAAATTGATGATGCAGTAAAAACCATCGACCAGGAACTTGCATTGGTCAAAGCCTCGAACAACTTAGATATACAAGCCCAATGCTACCAAAAACTTTCCGAAATAGCAGAAAAACAAGGCAATTTTGAAGCGGCATTAGGCTACTATAAGCAATATGCGCTTTGCAACGACAGCATACACAACAACGAGTTGAATCAAAAATTTGCGCAGGAGCATACCCGTCAGAATATCGAAGCCGAACAGGATGCCCGTCAAAAAGCCGAGTTAGAGGCCAAATTATTGACGGCTCAAAACCGCTTTTTTGCCATCGCTTCTATATCGTTGCTCTTTTTGTTGCTGGGCGGCGGTTACTTCTTTTGGAAGTTGCGTCAATCAAGGCAACTACTATCTATTCAAAATACGCAACTCCATCAACTCAACCTGACGAAAGATAAGTTTTTTAGCATTATTGCACATGATTTACGCAATCCCCTCTCGGCATTTCAAGGGGTTGCCGATCAACTTAAATACTACTTAGATAAAGGCGATACGGCACGGATTTATAAGGTTATTGATCTGATTGCCAAAAGCGGCCAAACACTCAACAACCTACTCGATAATCTGCTGTCATGGGCCTTGCTCAATCGGGGTATGATTCCGTATCAGCCCGAATCCTTGGTTTTAGCCGATGAAGTAGTGGCTAATATAGCCATCCACGAAAATGCAGCCATGGCTAAGTCCATCTCCCTCAACCACCATGTACCCGAAGGACTCACTGCCTATGCGGATAAAAATGCCCTGCAAGCTACCTTGCGCAACCTCGTCAGTAATGCCATCAAATTCACGCCATCGGATGGTAATGTTACCGTCGAAGCCGTCCAACAAGATAATCAGATCATGGTTAGTATATCAGATACAGGTATCGGTTTTTCGGCAGATCGCATCAGTCAGGTTTTTGAACTGAACAAACACAGCCAATCCGGCACCAATGGCGAAAAAGGTGCAGGCCTCGGATTGGTGTTGTCCAAAGAATTGGTTGAGATCAACCGAGGGAAAATAGAAGTGACCAGCACCGAAGGACAGGGGGCTACCATTCGGTTTACACTACCAACTGCGTAATTATCATGAATATACTAATTGCCGAAGACGAACCACTACACGCTGACCGCTACCAAATGCTGGCGGAGCAGCTGGGCTACAGCGTGATCGGTGCTTATGCCAATGCATTCGATGCTTTGGATGCTTTTCATCGCTCGAAGCCGGATCTGGCGTTGCTTGATATCCACCTTGAAGGCACTATAGATGGTATACAGTTGGCCGAGCGCTTCCAATCTGTATTTCCTGCCCTTCCGGTCATTTTTGTATCCTCTGCACAAGATGATGCTACTTTTTTGAGGATACAGCAAGCGCGGCCAGCGGCATTTATCATAAAACCATTTTCGGATATACAACTCCAACGTGCCGTCGAACTGGCCGTTAGTAATGTGGCCAGCACAGCGCAATCTTTTGATACGCAAGACCTGATGCTACCCGACTGTTTTTTTGTAAAAGTCGGCGACCGCTTAGAAAAAATCGCCTTCGACGACCTGCTTTATATAGAGTCTGACGGCAGGTATTCTGTACTATACACTTCGGAGAGTCGTAAATTTTTTGCGCGTATTCCCATGCATGATTTAGAAAAAAAACTGCCTGTCTCACAGTTTGCTCGTACCCACCGCAGCTTTATGGTACACCTCAAATGGCTTAAAAATATAGATTTGAAAGACATGATAGTGACCATAAAAGACAAACAAATTCCCCTAAGTAAAGGGTTTAAAGACCAGATTTTGGCGCGGTTAGCCCAACTCTAACAAAAATAGGTATCTTAAAAATTGAACTTCCTCATTCGTTTAGTTACACCTAGAACTCGGGACTTTTAAACTTATCTCTATGTCTGCTTTTTTGAGAAGGTTCAGTTTAGTGGTTCACCCCCAGCGTCCCCTCCAACATCTCCGTCACCACCCATCTTGCCCAAAGATCGCAATACCAATTAATGGGCGTATTGATCGTATATTGACCAGTAAGTGTTACTTTACAGCCACCATTACTCAACGGCTCGAGGCGATAACGGTCAATTAGACTATGTATATATTTACCGCCTACCACAATATGCTCATCCAGTACAGTGGGTGGTACTTTGGCTGGATCGGTATAGATATTCAATTCCATGTATCGTTCTGGTTCATATTGCGTTATCGTTTCCTCAAAAACAAGACCTCGTTCGTAAGTAGCGATTCGTTTGCCGCCAAGCGCAGCCGTATCTAATGTGGTAGATAAATGGCGTGGAAAGTCCAGTGTACGTGTAAATATGCCGCGTGTATCCACCGTTGAGAGGTGAGGTGTGCGGAGTAATTGCGCCCAAACGACCTCGGGGGCTGTTGGCAAAACGATGGAACATTCTACGGTAGATGTTTTTTGGGTTTGGGTACGGTCGCCTTCTACCAACCCGAGTACAAGGGGCAACATCAAGAGTAGCGTACTTTTTAAGGAATTTGGTGGCCCCCAATCGTCCACATCATCGAGGATATTACTGTCGCCTTCTGCTCTTATTTTATCTTTGCGTAACATCACATACCGCGCAACTGAGCCACCCAAACCAGCAAATAAGGCAAAGAAAGGAAATATCATGATCCAACATATGGCACCTTCTGTATTGACTAAAATGGTAATCACTAGCAAGGCCAAACTGGATAACCATGGCCTAAAGAATGCATTCCAACTGCTCCGCATTTTTTCTTTATCCGAAAGTGCAACCGTCAAATATCCTATACCCCACGGAACCAAGGCCAGAAAAGTAATGCTCATGATTTCTAAAAGCCCTTGGAAAAATAAAAATAAGAGATGGATCGTAAATCCATAAAGCGTAGCGAAGGAAAGGGCAAATAGTGTTTTCATAATATTAGTCAAAAATAATGGTTTTGTTGCCGTTTACGGTCACTTTATCTTCAAAAACCAACTGCAACGCACGCGCCAACGCAATTTTTTCCACATCTTTTCCCGAGCGAATCATATCATTTACGGAGTAAGTATGATCTACCGGGATCACATTTTGTACAATAATGGGGCCTTCGTCTAAGTCGTTGTTGACAATATGCGCTGTGGCACCAATAATTTTCACCCCGCGTTCGTAGGCTTGTCGGTAAGGACTTGCGCCGATAAAAGCAGGTAAAAAAGAATGGTGGATATTGATAATTCGATTGGGAAAATGATCCACAAATTCGGGCGAAAGGATACGCATATATTTTGCTAATACGAGGTACTCTGGGTCGTAGCGCGCTATCACTTCCAATACTGCGGCTTCGTGTTGCTCGCGTGTGAGACCCGTATGTGGCACATGGTGGTAATTAATCCCAAATTGATGCGTAAAATGCCCTAATTCCGGATGATTACCCACTACCGCCAATATATTAGCATTCAATTCTCGAAACTGGTGACGCACCAAAAGTTCGCCCAAGCAATGTTGTTCTTTGGTTACAAGGACAACAATATTTTTAGGCCGCTGCCGCACCAAAGTGACGCTGCTACCTTCGGGTAAAAAACCACGAATTTCAGCAATAACTTCTTTTTTGTCTATTTTTCCTTGAAAAGAAGTCCGCATAAAAAAGCGGTTGTCTTCGTGTTCCACAAATTCTTGGTTGCCAATAATATTCAAGCCTAAGCGGTAAAGCACACCAGAAATATGGTGTACAAGCCCTTTTTGGTCGGGGCAGTCGATCAATAATACGTAAATTGGTTGTTCCATAAGGGGCAAAGATAGGTATTACTAAGGAATGAAATCTGCACCTTTATTCAAATTTCATTTCTAAGCAAATGCAACCCCTTCATAAACTTGATCTATGTTCAACATAATATTTAATGCCGGTAATGGGAATTGGCCATCGGAATGAAAATAGGTGTTGGCTTCCCATGCGCCGTTTTCCATTTTTGTGCGCACTTCAACAAAGATTTTTTCAGCATCTACCAAGATATAATTTTGCAGGGACTCGATCTGTTTGTAACGGATAAATTTGTCCACAGCGTCATCCAT
>JAAFHO010000378.1 GCA_013297575.1 Chitinophagales bacterium | reverse complement strand
ATTGGGTAGTGATTTGTCCGTAATATTAACCGGCGGCGACGCCGAATTTTTAAATAAATACCTTTCTTTTACACCCCAGGTCGTTCAAAATGACTTGACTTTGATCGGTTTAAACGAAATTTTAGACCTAAACATTAAGGAACGATGAAACAATAACTTACCCCTTTTGGCTGATTCCTTTCCGCCCATATTTCGGCAGGCTCAATATAAATCTCGCCTATCTTTTCGTTTAAATAGCCCCGCTATTCGCACAAAAAGATACTTGAACCAGTGCTGAGCATGTCGAAGCATGAGCAAAAACTAATCTACCCAAATGGAGCAAGTTATTATTTCATCATTCCTAAGCACTTTAAAAACACTTAAAATAATGATAAGAAACTGTTTTTCAGTCCTTTTTTGCCTATTCTCCTGTGCATTGCTGGCACAACCTAAATTGAACTCGCCCTATACACTGTATGGTTTGGGCAATATTGCGCCGCGCTATTTTGCAGTACAAGCAGGTCAAGGGGGACTCACTACCGCTTTTAATGACCCTTATCACCTCAATTTGGCGAATCCTGCCTCTTTTGCGTCTTTGCGCTCAACGGCACTGGAAACGGGTATGTTTGCACAGAACAGCAAGTTTAAAAGTGGTACATCTACTTTGGATACTTGGAGTGGTAATTTAGGCTATTTCGCGCTAGGATTTACGCTAAAAAGCCCGATCAACGAGGCCTTAGACCGCAAAAAATCCAACTGGCGCCGTGGTATGGGCTTTTCGCTTACGCCATATAGTTTAGTCGGTTATACCGTGGAAACTAGGGATACCGTGGACAGGGATAATCTTGGTATTATTAATAGCGAGTTTGAAGGGTCGGGTGGCACTTATCGCTTGGCTTGGCATGGCGGTGCTAAATACAAAAATACATCCTTTGGCCTCACCGCTGGTTGGATGTTTGGCCGTTCAAAATACGAAAACACGACCAGTTTTGTGGATTCATTGCCTACGTTTGAAGATAATTTCTTTAACCAATATGCAGTGGGTGGCTTTGTGTATAATACAGGTGTGCAACACGAAATTATCTTAAAAAGATCGGAAAATGATAAGGATGTTGCTACAAAATGGATCACACTGGGTTTAACGGCAGAGGGTAACCACAAAATAAAAGCAACGGTGGATGAGGTGCGTTTGCGCAGTCGAGGCAAAAACATACAAAATGGCCAATATATCGATCCTGATACATTGAGTATTACAGAAGGGGTGCGTAAAACAGTAAAATTACCATCTTCTTTTAGCCTTGGTATCGAATATGTGAAGGCCGATAAGTTTAAGATTGGCATGCAGGGTACTTTGGAAAACTGGGACAGTTACTACAACGAGGCTTATCCCGGTAAACTCAAAACGACTTTTGCAGTAGCCGCTGGTATGGAATATATTCCCGATAATTTGTCGTATAACCGCTACTTGAAGCGCGTGCGTTACCGTGTTGGTGGTTATTACCGCCAAGACCCGCGCTCTTTGAATGGCAAACAATTGACTGATGTTGGTGCTACTTTTGGGTTAGGATTTCCGTTAATTTTGCCGCGTCAGCAAACTTCTTTTGTAAATTTAAGTTTAGAAGCAGGGAAAATGGGTGCAGGCTCAGCCATTTCTGAGAACTATATTCGTATGACCCTTGGATTTACATTTAACGACAATTCGTGGTTCTTCAAACGCCGTTTCGAGTAGATTTCGGAGAAACGCGTATCTTTGGGCTGCACTTCGCAAATTGATGTACTTATATGAAAAAAACGATTCTACTTTTTCTGCTTTTTACCTACTGCGTCCATATTTTGCAAGCCCAAATCGTCGTTGGGCAGGATACTTTATATGGCAACGAATGGTTGGATTATAGTAAGTCCTATTATAAAATAAAGATGAGTGAAGATGGCGTATATCGCATTGGTTATGATGCACTTATATCAGCAGGTATCCAAGCGGGAAGTATCTCTGGCTCCGATTGGCGTTTGTACCGAAATGGCCAACAAACCCCTATATTCACCTCTACAAATGGTGGTTTTACAACCACTGATTTTATAGAGTTTTGGGGCGAAAAAAATAGATCAGAAGTAGATCGACACCTTTTTGAAAACCCAAATGAGGATATCGTAAATCCGTGGTATAGCTTGTATAGCGATACCACGGCTTATTTTTTAGTACAAGAAACCAATACCACGGCTGTTCGGTATAGTAACTTGGCCAATAACCTGAGTAACTTGCCTGCACCGGAAGCATATTGTTGGCGCACTAGCCTCAATCTATTTACCAATGTATTTACCAAACGGGAAATATCCGACAATGTGACCTATTCTTGGTACAATGGCGATGGTTTTAGCAGCCCATCAGTGGTCAATTCCGATTTTACATTTACACCTGTTGAATTATACAGCAGCGGCCCTACGGAGGTGAGTTGCCGGATTCGATATGGTGCCAATCAAAATTTACACTATTTACAATTATTGCTCAATGGCACCGAATTTGCCTTAGATACTTTTGATGGTTGGAAAATATTTGATCGGACGTTTCAATTGCCCACTTCTGCGCTTTCGCCTTCGCTCAATATCAAATTGAATGGGTTGGCTGGCCCGATTGACCGTAATTTTTTATCGGGTTATGAGGTGCGTTATCCAGGTACTTTTAATTTTCCGGGTAATTTGGCGCGGTTTTCCATTGAATCTTCTACGCAGGATAAGTATTTGGAAATCAATAATTTCAATACGAGCGGAGGCAATCCTATTTTATATGATTTGGCCAATCGCGCGCGTTTGGTTTGTAGTATCCAAAATGGTCAGGTACAGGCGCGTTTATCTGCAAGTAATTCCGAGCGTCAGTTGGTGTTGGTAGCACCCGGCCAAGGCATTAAAGCCATTACGAGTATAAAATCGGTACAATTTCGCAATTATGCCCAAGAGCAAGCCGCCGATTTGATCATTATTTCCAATCCAAAACTGTACAAAGATCCGCTGAATAACGGTGCTAATCATGTGGAAGATTACGCCAATTACCGCAGCAGTTTTGTGGGCGGTAGCCATAAGGTGGCTATTGTGGACGTGAACGAATTGTACGAACAATTTGGATTTGGTGTGTTTAGTCACCCGCTCGCTATTCAAAATTTTACGCATTATATCAAGCGGGAATGGCCGATTGCAAAATCGTTGTTGATGATTGGTAAAGGCTTGGATTACAATAGTTTACGCCAATTTAATACCCTAAGTACTTTGGCCGATTCCTTGCATTATGTACCAATGTTTGGTTATCCATCGGTTGATTTATGTTACCTGATGCCGCATGGAAAAGTAGCAAAACCTATTCTTTCGGTAGGCCGTATTGCGGTGACTAAGCCCGTAGAGATTAAATATTACCTGGATAAAGTCAAGGATTTTGAATCTGGTCGCCAGCAAAGTGGCCAAACACTGGCTGAGCGCGCATGGATGAAGCGCGTTATTCATGCTTCTGGTGGAACGCCAAACGAATCAGCGACTATTAAATATTATTCTGATGATATAGGTAGTGTGCTGCAAAACAATCGGTTTGGTGCTGATATACGCAAATTTGCCAAAAAATCGACCGATCCAGTACAAACCTCTGCTTTTGACGAACTAAAATCGACGGTCGATGATGGTGTTGCGCTTTGGATGGTTTTTGGCCACTCTGGGCCCAATATTGTTGATTATGATATTGGCGAACCCGGTAATTATCAAAACAGCCCTAGATATCCTTATTTAATGATTTTGGGGTGCTTTACAGGGACTTGTTCTTTGCCTTCAAAAGGACTCGGAGAAGATTATATTTTTACACCCAACCGCGGTGCAATTGCCTATTCTGCCGCCATTAATTATGGTTTTATCCACGCTTTGTATAGTTATAGTAAAACCTATTATTCCCAACTTGGCGGCGGCAGTTATGGTAAATCTATTGGAGAAGCCACACAAGCCACCATTGAAACGCTTCAAAACAATAGCGATCCAGCCGTGATTGCGCTGTTACAGCAATATACTTTGCAAGGCGATCCTAATATCAATATTACACCAGCCATCGGTCCTGATTATGTGTTGGATCCGCCAACTGTTGCTTTCGATCCTAATCCAATCCCGACCGATGCACCCAATTACGATCTTTCTTTTGATGTAGTGAATATTGGCGAAAATGTTCCTACTCAAATGACCGTCAAAGTAGAAGAAAAACAAGCAGATAATACGCTTAAAACTATATTAAGGGATACTATTGATGCTCCAGGACTTCGTTCTACTTTAAAATATACGCTCCCAAGTGTAGATGCAGCAACGGGTTATCACAAATATTTTTTAACGGTGGATAGCGATAATTCGGTGACAGAAACACCCGCAGCCGCCGAACTAAACAATAAATTGATCAGTAGCAACGGTGAAGAAGGCACAGAAGTTTATTTTTATTCCAATGATATTCAACCTGTTTTTCCGCCGGAATACGCCATTGTTGGTAAGCAAAATATCTCCCTTTATGGATCGGTCAATGTTGGCCAATCCAATGCCATTTCGACGCGTTATTTGTTTGAATTGGACACATTGGAGTCCTTTAATTCGCCGTTTAAAAAGAGCAAGGTGTTCCTACAATCGGGTGGATTAATGGAATGGAAACTCGATCTTGGTGTAGCCGATAGTACGGTATTGTATTGGCGTGTAGCGCGTGACAGCAGCGTTAATGGGAAAATTCCTTGGAAATCCAGTTCTTTTGTTTATTTGCAGGGGAGTAAATCGGGTTGGAACCAATCCGATTATGGCCAGTATAAAATGAACCTGCGTGAGAATATTAGCGCAAATGATGCTACGAGAAAAATTGTTTTTTCGGATAATTCCAATTACCTGTTGGTGCGCTTAAGTTATCGCGATGGCGGTACTTTCCCAGGGTTTTTAAATAGTTTTGGAGAAGGACTTTTAACAAATTTCCAATTGAGTTTTATTCATGGATTTTCTAAAGGAATTGGTTTAATGGTGCATAACCCTGCCACTGGTCGGGTCATTCTGAATCCCGCAGGTGGACCGCATAATCCAGTTCCTAATAATTTTGCCAAGTTTTTCTTTCATTTTGATCCGACTGATTCCCTCCAGCGTATTGGTTTGATGGAATTTATCAAAAACGATATTCCCGATAACGCAGTAGTTGGGGTATTGATGGGGAATGCCAGCAGCGACCAATTGGGTATTGCACCCGAATTATGGGCGAACGATTCCATTACTTACGGTAAAAATTTGTTCCAAACATTCGAGGAACTTGGTGCAAAATATATCCGACGTTTGGCCAATTACCCCAATGTACCTCCCGCGTATGGTATGATTTTTAAAAAGAATAATGCCAGTTTTGTACCCATTGATACCATTTTGGATGTACCGGGAACGGATATTGAAATCCGAAGAAATTATGAAGCACCGTGGTACACAGGAAAGATGGAATCTCGGAAAATTGGACCAACCAAAGCCTGGAACAGTCTGCATTACCATCCTGCGCCAGAATTTGACCCACGGAATGAAACATCGCTCACGGTTTATGGCCTTCGCCAAAACGAACCTGATACAGTACTAATGACCTTATCCGCTCCGACGGATACTGCCATTAACTGGATTGATGCAAAAATATTCCCTCATTTGCGGCTTTCGTATCATTTGTTCGATACGGTGTACCACAAAACAACACCGCTCGATTATATCCGTGTGTTGTACGAACCCATACCAGAAGGCGCGTTACATCCATTGGCCAAATTTGAGTTCCGTGCCGACACCCTCGAACGGGGCGACCCTATGACGGCTCGTATCGCTTTTGCAAATATTTCTAATGCCAATTTTGATACATTGAC
>JAAFHO010000377.1 GCA_013297575.1 Chitinophagales bacterium | reverse complement strand
AAAAAATACCCTATTGATAACCAATTTCGATAATTTTCCTACATTTGCCATCGAAACGTTAGTACAATAACTTATTGTTCGTGGTTAGAAGTACTTGTCGTTCTATAAAACCAACCAACTCATTTTTATTATGCTGCTTGTTGTAGAACTCACACAAGGCGTTATCAACTCCTTGATTTATGCACTCCTTGGTATTGTAATGGCCGTATTTGCCGCTAAAGTAATCGATTGGATTACCCCTGGGCAATTATTTCGCCAATTGGTCGATGAAAAAAATACGCCATTGGCCATTTTTACAGGGCTATTGGTGTTGGGTATTTGTATCATCATTGCTGCGGCCATCGCAGGATAATAACTAGCCGTACAACCAATGTCATTACCAGACATTACCTGCCCCAATTGCCGCGCTGTGGTAAATGGTATAGTTAAAGACCCCGTCGTCTTTGGCTGTAGTGCTTGCTATAATATTTTTGAAACGGATACGAACAATGCTTTGCAGCCTGTTGCTAAGTTACCCCGATCCATTGATGATGGTAATATTAAGCCTAAATGGCTTGTACTCGGTGCAAAAATAAAAAGAGCAGGAAAAGTATTTACTTTATCGTCTATTTTTATGCATGGGGTGGATTGGAATGAACAGGATTCGGATGGTTTAACATCGGGGTATAGCGAATACTTGGAATGGTACTTTGTAGCCGCAGATGGTTCCGAGTTTTGCCTCGAACAAACCGATTCAGATCATGCATTCCAAACAAGAGAGCGAATATCCACGACTAAATCGCTTGTCGGTAAAGCAGAAGGGAAAGACTTGCATGATAGTTGGAACCCCGATTATGGTATGTTTTCCTTGCTTGCGTTTAAAGGTCAAGATGACGAGCCATTGGATCGAGGACGTTGGAATTATAAAGTGGTGCGCAATGGTGCCAGTCAGATTTCTGTAGAGTGGAAAAAAGATATGCCCACTACTGATTGGAATGCCTATAAAATAAAACAAATTAGGGGCTTAGATCTGGAAAGGTGGAGAATTCGGACAGACCAAGAAATACAAGAAGCCAAAGAAGAATTTGAACAACTGGGTTTCTACCGCTCGGTTTTTGGTATTTCTAGCCTACTCATGTTTCTTTTTATTTTGTATTCGGGGATGGTTGGGGGTAAGAAATTGGATTGTAATAGTGTGTGGAACTTTTCAGCACCTACTAGTGATATGAACGATTCCACCCTAAATATAAACCCTGCGCAATACAAACGCACCTTTTGTACGATGAAATTGGAAAAAAACAGACCATACTGTTTTTCCAGTAGATGTAGTTTTGCGGGTAATAGTAATGCGGCTAATGCCGATTTCTCTATTATTATCGTCAAATTACCCGAAGGCCGGATCGTTAATACCATTGGTGCTTCGTTTTTTTCTGAAAATGGATATGATGCTGAAGGAGCATGGACAGAAGAAACTTTATCTGATTATTTTTATTTCAGGGCCGATGAAACGGCAGAATATGAGGTAACAGCAGTAGTAGAACCTCAAAGTTTATCGAATGAAACTAGAAGTGGTGTATTGCAAATAACGGTATCACCCACAGTGCTTTCGCGTTATTTTATTGCTATGTTCCTTATTTTTAGTTTAATTGCGTTAATCCTTCAATGGCAATGGGAATACAGAGGGATTGAAGCAGGGGAAAACAGGGGTACTTGGCTACAAACCATGTTTGGAAAATAATTATGCAAAAATTTACTAGATATTTGACCATATTTGGGGTTGCTACCCTCGTTTCAACCACTTGGTACGCATCGTCTCGTGGCTATGGCCTCGAAAATTTGACGGCGCCAAAGGACCTGATAGATGAACATAAAGTGTGTCCCGACTATCAAAAAGACCGTTTTGGCAACTGCCCACCACGTCGGCACCGACGCAGTCTTGGGTCTCGTGCGGTGTATGGAGGTGGTGGTAAATGACTTTAAATAAAACACAGGCTGCTGTATTGTTGGCCTCCTTATTGGTACTCAGTGCTTGTGCTATTTTGTACGAACTGCTGATTAGTACCGTTTCCTCGTATTTATTGGGGAGTAGCGTGTTGCATTTTTCGATCACTATTGGTTTGTTTTTGAGTTTTTTGGGTGTAGGGGCATTCTTTTCAAAATTTATAGAAGCACCGCTATTACCAAAGTTTATTTTGATCGAAATACTACTCGGTTTGGCAGGTGGCTGCTCCGCCTTGGTGCTGTATTACGGCAATGTGTGGTTTCCAAATTATTATATTTTGTTATTGCTGTGTGTATCCGTGATTGGCATATTAGCGGGTATGGAAATTCCTTTGGTCACGCGCATGTTGGAACAATCGGGTGGTCTGCGCGAAGTGATTGCGCAGGTGCTTGCCTTCGATTATTTGGGGGCATTGGTGGCTTCTTTAGCGTTTCCTTTGCTGCTTTTGCCTATGATGGGTTCTATGCGAACGGCTTTTTTTACGGGTTTGATCAACTGGGGTGTGGGGGTATTCAACCTTGGTGTTTTTAAAGACAGTATAGAACGACCTATAAAATTATGGCTGGTAGCCGCAGCAACTGGCCTGATTTTGGTGAGCGGTTTTTTCTATTCCTTCCAATTGGTTGGCTTTGCAGATGCTTTAAACTATCAGGATCGGGTGATATTGAGCCAACAAACACCTTATCAAAATATTGTTGTTACGCAGTGGAACAAGGATACGCGCCTGTATTTGAATGGCAACTTGCAGTTTAGTAGCATCGACGAATACCGCTACCACGAGCCGTTGATCCACATTCCGCTATTATCGGTGCCAAGGTGCGATTCGGTGCTTGTTTTGGGCGGAGGGGATGGATTGGCCTTACGTGACATACTACAGCACGCGCGCGTACAAGGTGTCGATTTAGTTGATTTGGATGCTGAAATGGTACGACTTTGTGCCACCAATGCTACGTTTCGGGCTTTGAACCAAGAAAGTTTGGCGCATCCTAAATTAACCCTTTTTTACGAAGATGCTTTCAATTTTGTCAAAAAATGCTCCAAAAAATACAATGTCATCATTGTAGATTTGCCCGATCCATCGGAGCCAGCGTTGGGTAAATTATACACAGTGGAATTTTATACTATGCTGAAACAGATACTTGCACTGGATGGTGTAGTGGTGACCCAAAGCACCTCACCATTTTTGGCGCGTAAGCCGTTTTGGTGTATTTATGCTACGCTAAAAGCCGTTTTCCCGTGTGTTGTGCCGTACCAATCGCATGTACCTACTTTTGGCCAATGGGGTTACAATATGGCATTTCCTTTAAAAATCAATACCGATGAATTAAAAACGCAATTGGAGCAACGCATCACTACGTTGCCCCAATTGCGCTTTCTAAATGCCCAAAATATACGGGGCTGTTTTGTGTTTGATACAGATGTGTCCGAGCAACCACAAGCACCTAATACCTTAGAAAAAATGGAACTCGTGGATTTATATACGAGTAGTTACTGGGATTTCCATTAACCCAACTATTTTTTTAACCCAATTTCCCTCAAACGCTCGTCCAAATATTCGCCCGCGGTAATAGGTTCGTAGTGCAATGGATTATCTGCTGTTACACAAGAATCCAAGCAAGTGAGGTCCATTTCGCCTTTTGGATGCAGGAAAAAAGGAATACTCAGGCGCGGCAAATGCCAATCTTCACGTGGCGGATTTACCACGCGGTGTGTCGTGCTTTTGAGGTAATTATTGGTAAGGCGTTGTAGCATATCGCCAACATTGATCACAAATTCATCGGCTTCGGGCATAATTGGCATCCAATTACCTTCCGAATTAAGGAGTTCCAAACCGCCAGCACTAGCACCCACCAATAAAGTAATCAGGTTAATATCTTCGTGCTGTTCGGCGCGGATAGCACTTGCAGGCTCCTGTGTAATAGGCGGATAGTGGATAGAGCGGAGAATGGAATTGCCATCTGCGATTTTTTCCCTGAAATAATCTTTGCCAAGGTTCAAGTGCACAGCAATCGCCTCCAACAAATGGTTACCCGCTTGTTCAAAAGCACGGTACAAGTCTTTGCCCAATGGAACAAATTCTGGCACTTCGGTGACGGGCACGTTAGGTGGATATTTGGCACTCAAAGCAGCATCTGTCACCTCTTGCCCTATTTGATAAAATTCTTTTAGGTCGGCAACCGTACTTTGTTTTGCGTGCTCTTTACCAAAGGACGTATAACCGCGTTGGCCAGCCATTCCAGCCACTTCGTAGTGCTTTTTTGTTTCAACAGGAAGTGCAAAAAACGCTTTTGAAGCGGTGTAAAAACCATCTACGAGCGATTTGGGCACTCCGTGATTGGCCACTGCAACAAAACCAACTTCATGAAACGCCTTTGCTAGATCGTGTACAAATGTTGCTCGATCTGCTTCCGTGCCGTTTATATACAGCGATAAATCTACCGTGGGTATGCCTTTCTCTTTCATAATATGTTGAAAATTTTATTCTTAAAAAAATGCTCCAGTACGCACTCCTGCTAGTTGGGGCAGAATCTGCGCTCAAAGTTAAATCAAAAAAATTACTTCCAGCAAGTTCTTATGTTTCTTGGGTTTTTCATGCACAAAATCTACAAAGCCGAAGTATATTTGGGGGCTATTGTCTCATTTCTAGCCCGCTTTTAGCCTTAAAAAAAGGCTTTCCTTGCAATGCTTGTACCAATGTAAACACCGCAAGCAATCCGTACAAAATAGAAAAAGCAATGGTTGCTTTTATGTTTTTAAATAGATAAAACGATACAAGCGGTAATACTTGTAATGCGTGCATACCTATAAAATGGGCGATCCTTGGGTCGCCATATTTGGTACTCCAGTTCAATAAGGGAATACCTGCGCCGCCATCTTCGCCACCAATGGTATGCGTTAATCTTCCACCCATAACAAAACCTTCAAAGGAAAATACAACAAAAATAATAATACCTAACCGTATGGCCCACAAGTAATAATTGGGCAAAGTGGGAAAATCATGGGCAAAAAACAAGAGACCGACATACGCCGTATAAAGCGTCACCAAACTAGCCGCCAAGGCCATCATAGAGTACAACATGGCATACATTGGTGTACTCATATTATAGTGCGAAAGTTGCCCTTTTCCCGCTTGTATGGCAATATACACTATTTCAAATCCCAACAGAATGATGACCGACCAATTGAACAGTTTGATGTTAAACGAGGGCAAATAATGACAATACCAAGCCATGGCCCAGGCAAATAAAAAGGTGGACAAGGCAAATTTGAAAGGCTTGTACCACGCATTTATATTATAGACTTGGGTGGTGCTTATTTTGGTCAATGCTAAAAATATCAGCGCAAATACGAGGCAAATAAGGCCATAATAATACAAGGTTTCGTTCCTTGTTTTGATCTCGTTGATAAAGTGAAGCATGGTTTATAATTTTAATTTTTGACTTTTGTCCATTTTGGTGCTAAAAAGTGTGACGCTGCGCCAACGGACAAAGGTAATACTTCCCAAGAGCGTACAAAGATAACAAATGTTTAGACTTCTGATTTTTTTAACCTGCTTAAATGCACTGGTGTAATACCTAAATAAGAGGCAATCATGTGTTGCGGTACTCGGTTGTGGATATTTGGAAAAACGTCCGAAATGCTATCGTATCGCTGCTTAGGTGTCCGAGCGTACAGGTTTTTTATACGATCATCCTGATAAATAAAATAAAACTCAGCAATGAGCCGCCCCATTTTTTGCCCTTCCCGCAAATTTTGGTAACCCCATTCAATCGCTGACCGCGGCAATATAACCACCTGTGTTTCTTCCACTGCTTGTAGGGTGTACAGCGCGGATTGTTTTTGCATAAAACTGGAATAATCGGCGATAAATTGGTTTTCTAAGGCAAAATGGATGGTATGTTCTGTGCCTTCGTTGTCG
>JAAFHO010000376.1 GCA_013297575.1 Chitinophagales bacterium | reverse complement strand
ATACATATGGATATAGCTTCTTAAAAATGTCGAATTTATGAATTTAGGCTGAGCCTGTCGTAGTAACTTAATAACTACTTCCTCGTACTATCCTACAACGCCTTCACCTCGCTCACCAATTTCTGCAAGGTATCTTTAGCATCGCCAAAAAGCATTTTAGTACGGGCGTGGAAGAACAAATCGTTCTCAATACCTGCATAACCCGATTTCATACTGCGCTTCATGACAATTACATTTTGCGCTTCCCATACTTCTAGGACAGGCATGCCGTAAATGGGGCTGCTTGGATCGTCCAAAGCCGCGGGATTTACCACGTCGTTGGCACCAATAATGATCGCTACATCTGCTTTTTTGATATGGTCGTTGGCTTCTTCCAAGTCATATAATTTAGTATAAGGCACATCCGCTTCGGCAAGCAATACGTTCATGTGTCCAGGCATACGTCCTGCTACCGGGTGGATGGCATAACGCACTTCCACGCCATTACTATCGAGTAGATCGTCGAGTTCTTTGCATATTTTTTGCGCTTGCGCCACCGCCAAACCATAACCAGGGACAATCACCACCGATTTGGAATAGTTGAGCAATACCGCCGCATCTGTCACGGATACTTCTTTTACCGTTTGGTCACCAGCCGTTTTAGTAGAGGCAGTACCGCCTCCGCCAAAACTACCAATTAATACATTCGACAAAGAGCGGTTCATCGCTTTGCACATCAATACAGTAAGGATACTGCCCGATGCACCCACCAAAATACCACCCACGAGCATAATTAAATTGTCGTAAATGATACCAGCAGCAGCAGCCGTCAAACCCGTACAAGAGTTCAATACCGAAATAACCACTGGCATATCGGCACCACCAATAGGCGCTACAAAAGAAAACCCATATACCAAAGCAATGGCAAATAATACCAAACCCCACATCAGACCCGATTGGCCTGCACCAAAAACAATATAACCGATCATGCCAAGAATAATGGCCAACAAACAAAGGTTTACAATGGTGTGGCGTGGCAATACAATAGACGAATCTTTAACTAAATCTTCCAATTTCGCATAAGCCAAAAGGCTACCCGTCAGCGATACAGCACCAAAGAACATGGTAAACAGCACCAAAATCAACCCAGAAGTAGTAGGGTGGTGCTCAACATAAAGCGATTTTAGTTCCGCAATAGCCAATAATGCTGCACAACCGCCACCAAGTCCATTGAACAAGGAAACCATCTGCGGCATAGAGGTCATTTTAACGCGATAGGCCGATGCCCAACCAGCCCAGCCACCAATGGCCAATGCTGTATAAATCAGGATCAATTTGAGCGTACGCGCATCCCCGTGCATATACAACGCGGACTTATGCAGGAGCAATGTGCCCAATACGGCAATACCCATACCCACCGCAGCGAGTTGGTTGCCTTTGCGTGCACTATCGGGGTGGCTCAACATTTTGAGACCTACTACAAATGTAAGTGCCGCAATAAAGTAAATGAGATCGAGTATATAGGTGGCTTGCATCTGTGCTTATTTCTTTTTCTTTTTAAACATTTCCAACATACGATCGGTAACGGCAAAACCGCCCACCACATTGAGTGTCCCGAATACAACGGCTACAAAACCTACGGCCAAAGACACATAATCGTTAGCGCGGGCTTGTACCAAAACAATAATAGCGCCTACCAGTACCACACCATGTATAGCATTTGCACCCGACATAAGCGGGGTGTGTAGTACGGCGGGTACCTTAGAGATCACCTCAATACCCAATAAAATGCTGAAAGCCAGCAGATAAAACATCAATTGATGCTCGTGAAAGAAGGATAACATATTGTCTAATATTGTTTAAATAGAACTACCTTTAATGATTTCATTCTCATAATTGAGTACGAGCGAACCATCTTTGGCGATCATCAATTTTAAAAAATTGGCTACATTATTGCCGAAAAGCGTACTCGCATCCTGTGGCATTCGCGCCGCAAGATTTGAATCTCCAATAATTGTAACGCCATTGTGCTGGATCGTTGCATTATTCTGAGTGAGTGCACAGTTGCCGCCAGTGGACGCTGCCAAGTCGATAATCACACTGCCCGGTCGCATTTGTGCTACCGTTTCCGCAGAGACCAATACGGGTGCCTTGCGGCCACGTACCTGAGCCGTACAAATAACCAAATCGGCCTTAGAAGCACGTAATTGGACTTCTTCGCGTTGACGGGCAAGAAACTCCTCACTTTGCGCCACAGCATAACCACCAGCACCGCGGTCATCCACGGCACCTGCCACTTCCACAAATTTGGCACCAAGGCTTTCTACCTCCTCCTTGGCTGCGGCACGCGTATCAAAAGCCTCCACCGATGCACCCAATCGTTTAGCGGTTGCAATGGCTTGAAGACCCGCTACACCAGCACCCAATATTAAGGCTTTAGAAGGTTTTACGGTACCAGCAGCAGTCACCATCATAGGCATATACCTACTCAAGGCGCCAGCACCCAATAGTACCGCTTGGTAACCCGCAATACCAGCCATAGACGAGAGTATATCCATGGCTTGTGCAAGCGTCGTACGCGGAATCATATCCAGGCTAAATGCTGTAACACCTTGATTTTTAAGTGCTTCTGCGATTTCCGTATCTACAAAAGGTTGGAAAAGCGCAACCGCAACAGCACCTTTTCGGTAATCACCCACAGGTAATGGGTTAATACTGACCACCAAATCGGCATCGCGCAGCAGCGTGCTTCGCGAGGTTAAGGTGGCGTGGTTAGCGTAAAGTGCGTCAGGAAAAAAAGAGCGTTCGCCAGCACCTTCCTCTACGAGAAAAGAAAGCCCTTCGGTGGCAAGTTTGGCGAGGTTAGCAGGTGTGAGCGCAACACGTGAATCGGTGTGCTCTTTGATTAATCCAATGATCATTTTTAGTTAATATGCTTAAAGCAGCGGCGAAGATAGCGTGTTTTGGGAAGTGTGCGAAAAATGGTCAATATTTTTTTCCACAATAATAGAAAATATTTTTTTACCGATATAAATTTTAGCAAGTTTCGGATAGATAGAAATAGAAAGTAGTTAGACCTTTGTACTATAAAAATAAAATAACGTAAATAAGATGAGTATAGAAAATTCTACTTTATTGGATATTTCTCAAATATTTCACTTGTATCAAGGTGCTTCAACGTATCAGGAATCAAAAAAAACTGTGGTGGTTTGGCCTATATTTGAACGGCAACTTGTTGAAACCGAAATTCAAGAAAATCGACAGTGGAAACTAATGATTGATGGGGAAATTGCTTGTGTTTGGGCTACCACCTTTAGTGATGAACAAATTTGGGAGGAACGTAATGAAGATGCCGCTATTTATATACATAGAATTGCGACCAATCCTGCATTTAGGGGAAGAAATTTTGTTAAGGCCATTGTTGAGTGGGCTAAAATGTATGCTAAAGATTGTGGTAAAAATTTTGTCCGATTAGATACCCTTGGCAATAATGTAAGACTAATTGAACATTATACAAATGCAGGTTTTCAATTTTTAGGTATTTTTGACCTGAAGAATACAAGCAAATTACCGCTGCATTATCAAAATACGCCTGCGTGTTTGTTTGAAATAAAATTGTAGTAATCTGCCGCGTATTAGTGCTCTTAGATATAAAATATGGGTTTGTATAAAAAAGCATTTATGGCCTTTTACAGGGTTTCCCTTTAAAAATTTCAGGTGCAGCGCACCGTAATATTTGTAGCAAAAGTAGGCGAAATCACGTTTGAAGGTGCAGCGCACCGTGACATAAATTTAATATTACGGTGCGCTGCACCTTCAAAACGCGGAAAATTTATCATTTCTACAAATATTACGGTGCGCTGCACCTAGAATTTTTATAAAAAGTCTTGAGCCTTTTTTAAACAAACCCATAAACAGATTCTAAGCAAGGATAGCCTCAATATTAGCCAATTCTTCCGAAGAAAAATTAGTATTTTTGAGCGAATCAATGCTGTCTTGCAATTGTGCTGGGCGACTGGCACCCACCAAAACAGAAGTAATTCTGCTATCTTTTAAAAGCCACGCAATAGCCATTTGTGCCAAACTTTGGCCACGACCCAGCGCAATATCGTTTAATTTTCGTACTTTATCTAGTTTTTCTGGTGTTATTTGATCGGTTTTCAAATAACGTGCATCTTTTACCGCACGAGATTCTTCAGGAAAACCGTTGAGGTAGCGATCGGTAAGCAAGCCCTGTTCCAGCGGAGAAAAAGCAATACCGCCGATGCCTTGTTGCTCCAATTCGTCCAATAGTCCTTTTTCAACCCAACGATCAAACATACTATAACGAGGCTGGTGAATCAAACAAGGTGTACCCATATCTCGTAGCATTTTTGCTGCACGTGCTGTATCGGTGGCACTATATTGAGAAATACCGACATACAGTGCTTTACCAGAGCGAACAATTTGATCCAATGCACCCATTGT
Source organism: Chitinophagales bacterium (assembly GCA_013297575.1). Taxonomy (GTDB): domain Bacteria; phylum Bacteroidota; class Bacteroidia; order Chitinophagales; family Saprospiraceae; genus M3007. Next base: position 1,481 of record JAAFHO010000376.1, on the reverse strand, counting down.
TTCTTCCAATGGCGTTTCGGGATCGGGGCGGTGGTGGTAAAAAATATCCACATAATCAAGTCCCATACGTTGTAGGCTTTGATCCAAACTCGCAATCAAATACTTACGTGAACCCAAATTACCATACGGCCCAGGCCACATATCCCACCCTGCTTTGGACGAAATGATAAGTTCGTCGCGATAGTTGCGGAAATCCTTTTGGAAAATACGGCCAAAGTTTTCTTCGGCTGAACCAAATGGCGGGCCATAATTATTCGCAAGGTCAAAATGGGTAATACCTTGGTCAAAAGCCAATCGTAATATACTCCGCCCGTTCTCAAAATTATCGGTATTCCCGAAATTGTGCCACAACCCAATAGAAATGGCAGGGAGTAAAATGCCGCTTCTGCCACAACGACGGTACTGCATCGTTTCGTAACGGGTAGCATTGGCTAAATAGGTGCCGGGGTCTTTCGAATCGTTGATGCGCATTTTTGAAGAACGTAATTTAGATGAAAAGGAATGAAGTTGAATAAAATAAAAAAACGCCAATTATTTGATTATCAAATAATTAGCGTTTAATTTTGCGGACTGGACGGGACTCGAACCCGCGACCTCCGCCGTGACAGGGCGGCATTCTAACCAACTGAACTACCAATCCATTGCTCTAAAGCGGTGCAAATGTACAAGCACTAGAACTAAACCACCAAACTTTTTTTTACTTTTTTTTCACTTTTTTTTATTTTGGAAAAAAAGCATTAAAAATAAGGCGATTTTATAGCAAAAAGTACTCAAAAACAGGTATTCTTCAAATAAATTAAAAGCACTGCCCAAATTGCCCAATGCGGCGGTATGAATTAAGCCGAGCGGCGCAGGATCAAGAGCCATTAATCCCGGGCTATGTTGTAGCAGTGGATTTCAATCTGCTCCAATGTTTAACACCTATTATATAGAGGGCAATCAAGCGGAAATGAGGAAATTTTATTTTCTACGAAATATTTCGTAGAAAAATTTGGTAGTACGAAATACTTCGTAGATCTTTGCGTTATTATTTTCAAAGCGATGATTTGGGGCGATATTTATCGTTCGGTGAGCATCACTTACATTATACCATTATTTATGCAAAAACCCACGGATTCAGAATTGAGTATTCTCCATTTACTTTGGGAAAAAGGGCCAAGTACAGTAAGGGAGGTGAATGATGCCCTCAATGAGCAACCATTGGAGCAGCGGAGTAGCCGCCCAGGAGAAATTGGATACACCACTACCCTAAAAATAATGCAAATCATGTACGAAAAGGGGCTGGTATCGCGAGAAGAGGACGGCAGGACACACCGCTATTCCGCTATTGTAAAGGAACAAGATACGAAAGGTCTGCTGCTCCAAAATTTTGTGGATGCCACTTTCCGTGGTGCTGCTATGGATATGGTGCTACAGGCCTTGGGCGATCACAGTGCTAGTCAGGATGAATTGGATAAAATAAAGGCGCTAATTGCCGAAAT
>JAAFHO010000375.1 GCA_013297575.1 Chitinophagales bacterium | reverse complement strand
TTTATCGTCTTTATCGGCTACGCCATCTTTATCGGCATCTGGGCAGCCTTTGGCCGTACCGGCTACCGTTGGGCAAGCGTCTTTGGCATCTTCTACGCCATCTTTATCGGTATCTTTTATTTCAGGGCAGCCACTATTGGCAGTTGTACCCGCTTCATTTGGGCATTTATCATCTTTATCAGCAATACCATCTTTATCGGCATCGGGACAGCCTTTGGCAGTGCCTGCTACTGTTGGACAAGCATCGTTGGCATCTTCTACGCCATCTTTATCGGCATCTTTTACGGCAGGGCATCCGTTATTGTCTGCATTTCCTGCTTCGTTAGGACATTTATCGTCCTTGTCGGCCACGCCGTCCTTATCTGCATCGGGGCAACCTTTCGCCATTCCTTTTTCGTTAGGGCAAGCGTCGTCCTTGTCGGCCACGCCATCACCATCGCTATCAGGGCAACCATTGATCGTACCTGCCTGATCTGGGCAAGCATCTGCCTCATTGTCCACTCCATCGGCATCATTGTCGGTGGTCATGGCCTTTTTTTCTGGGCAACCGCCATTTTCGGCAGCACCCGGTTCCGTTGGACATTTGTCGTCTTTATCGGCAATACCGTCTAAATCTGTATCAGGGCAACCTTTCCAGCGGCCTGCTACGGTTGGGCATTCGTCATTATTATCTGCAAAACCGTCTTTGTCTGTATCGGGGCAACCTTCCAAAGTACCTGCAACATCGGGGCATTTGTCGATAGCGTCGGGGTAAGAATCACCGTCTTCGTCGGGGCAACCCATGGTTTCCAGTGGGCCAGGCAGATCAGGGCATTTATCTTCTGCGTTGGCTACGCCGTCCTTATCGCTATCGGGGCAACCGAGTGCGGTAGCAGGGCCTGCTACAGTAGGGCATTTGTCCAAAGCATCTGGTGTGCCATCTTTATCAATATCTAGGGTTCGGAGATCTGGTTTGTGGAGTAGATATACAAATCCTAACCCTACTTGGAAATTATCGCGGTTGTCTTCGAACGCCTTACGGAATTCCACTTGGACTGCGAGGTTGGCGTATTGACCGATCTTGTATTGTAAGCCACCACCGATAGGTACTTGTATGAAGGTGCCAAGGAACTCATCATTTCCAATACCTGCGCCTGCAAAAGCGTAAGGCAAGAACCTAGTAGTGGTAGCGGTGTTGGCTACTTGGACAATTGCATCAGCGCTTATGGAGCGCATGCTTTTGCCAAAAGAAGGGGGGAGTTTGGAGAGTCCTACTTTGACAGGGATACCGATGTTGACGTATTTGTGTACGTTGCGGAGGTAACTCAGTTCGAATCCTTGACTGAGGTGGGGCTCTGAGTTGTAGAAGGTGCCGTAGTCAAGGAAATTAACTTTGGCAGAGATTGCATTTGGGAACTCTTTTTTTTGAGCGGCCGCTTGGTGTTGGGCAAATAGTGAAAACGCAAGTATTGCGAGGGTTAAATAAGATCTCATCTCTTTTACGATCGGTTGCTTAAGTGTGTTGATTAAAATTGAATCGTGTTGTTTATAATACAAAAAATCGTACCAAATTTGTGGTATTAGGGTGTGTGGCGGTATTTTTTTTTACAAACAATAAATAAGTTGTTGGTTTTTAGTTAGTTATGTGAATATTCAAGTTTTATTTTTTTTGTTTACAGTGTTGGGTTTTAACGAATATGGCAGCATCAATTTTGGATTGACAGTTTAAGTATTAAAAACGGAGGCAAAAGTAGGGAGTAGTCGCTTTACGCTTTTTGGGTACCATAAAAGTGTAGAGCTGACTTTTTCTACCACAGTAGAAAAAAATATATGGTAGAAAAACCCAAACAAATTTCTACTTTTGCCCCATGCGCTTTGAAAAGAATAAGCAATCTGCAACAATGAAAAAAATCTTATTTGTTTTATGCTTGATGGTTCACAATGCTACAGCACAACCAGCCAAGACGGCTAAAATTGCCCCCTACCAAGGAAAACCAGCCATTTACGTCAATAATCAGCCTATTAGCCCACATTTTTACGCACTCACCCACGTATATGGCGGTAGATGGTCGTGGGAAGAACGCCCCAGCCGTAACCTAGCCAATTTCTGCGAAGCAGGCATCCAACTCTACCAAGTAGATCTTTACCTCGAAGATATATGGTACAAAAACACCCAAAAACTCGATATAAAAAAAGCCCAAAAACAAATACAAGGCGTACTCGACGTTTGCCCCGATGCCAATATAGTCATTCGCATACACGTAAACGCACCTTTCTGGTGGAATGAAACACACCGCGAAGAATGCGCAGCATTTGCCGATGGCCCCTTAGATACCCGACGCTATGGCCCACCCTTCAACATGGAAGATGGTGATGTTGGCCGACCACTCCGCGCTAGCCTTGCATCCCAAAAATGGCGCACCGAAGCAGGACAACAACTCAAAAACTTTTGTGCAAAAATTGCGAAAACAAAACAAGGCAAATCCATCATTGGATTACATATTTCTGGCGGAATCTATGGCGAATGGCACAATTGGGGATTTATTGACCACGACCCTGATACCAGCCCAGCAATGACCCGCTATTTCCAACAATGGTTAACCAATAAATACAAAACTGATAATGCCCTACAAACTGCCTGGAAATCAACACTATACAAATTATCCACAGCCACAGTACCCGACACCACTGAACGTAATTTTACAGCAGATGGCATTTTTAGAGACCCAGAAAAAGAACAACGGGTGATCGATTATTTTATCGCTCAACAAGAAGTCGTAGTCGAAGATATTGAGTACTTTTGTAAAATAGCCAAAACAAATTGGGGCAGACCACTTATTATTGGCGTATTTTATGGTTATTTCCACTCCACATTTAGCCGACAAGCCACCGGCGGACATATCATGGTAGAACGCATCCTGAATTGCCCCGATATTGATTACTTGGCCGCACCACAATCGTATTGGGACAATAGCCGAAAAATAGGCGGATCGGGTCTATCAAGGGGCATTGTAGAAAGCACCTTATTACATGGCAAATTGTGGTTGGATGAACTAGACAATGGTAACTTGCAAACCAATCGTGCCCGCGATTTCGTCCGCTCTGACGAACTACTCGACACCAATTATGCCCAAGTGCTTAGGCGCAGCACTGCATTGCCTTTGATGCGGGGCATTGGACTTTGGTACTACGATTTTGGCCCGCAACGCAACGCAGGATGGTGGGACAGCCCATTATACATGACTAGAATCAAAGAAGACATTGCGTTTTTTAACAACCAATTTAACCAGCCTTATCGCTCCGTTGCTGATGTGCTTTATGTCTATGACCAAGACAATTTTTATTATCTAAAAAGCAAAAAAACGCCGATCAGTACAGCCATCCCAGATAAAGGCGTTGAAGAGGCTATGCGCACCGGAGTAGTAGGCGACCATATCTATTTATTTGATATTGAACGCGTTAACTTGGCCAATTACAAAGCCATTGTTTTTGTTAATTGCTTTATGATGACACAAAAGCAAAAACAATTTATCCATGAAAAGGTAGCCAAAGAAGGCCGAACCATCGTCTGGAATTACCTGCCAGCCTATACCGATGGCATCCATAATGACCTAAAAAATGTGTCGGACCTGACCGGCATACAACTTTACTTGTTACCAGACGATCAAAAGCGCAATATCGTAACCAGTTGTGGTATTTATTCCTTCGACAAAGGGCTACAACCCGCCGCTGCTATCGCCGATACTTTATCCATTCAAGGCATCGGGTCACTGGCAGATGGACACCGCGATATGGTGATTGCACGCAAAGTAATGCCCACACATACCGCCGTAATGGCCACTATGCCCATTCAAGGTACTGAACTTTTTCGGAGCATTTTAAGAGAAGCTGGCTGCCATGTTTATAACGAGCAAAATGATTTTGTTTTTGCACATTCCAATTTGATTTTACTTCATACCGCCACTGGTGGTATCCGAAAAATATTTTTAAAAAATGGCAAAGTCATCGAAATAACACTAAAAAGAGCCGAAACAGTTATACTAGATAGCGAGACAGGTGAACAGTTACTAGGATCAACGTAAAAATTTATAATTGAAAACCTATACGCAAACCAATATCCAACCGAAAAGCATACGGGTTAGAGGCTTTATCTAATTGTGAAAAATAAAAACCAGTCGTCTCGTTATAATATGTTTGCTGGATTTTACCCGATATTTTTCGCAAACCAACCCCAATAGACCAGTCAATGGTCAAACTTGGATACAGGGTTTGATTTCCATAATTGACCATAAAATCAGTAAAACGAATACTTTCTTTGTCATATTGATCGTTTAGTCGTATAATCTCATATTGCGAAGCAGGATCAATGGCTTGCGCATTTGTTCTTCGGAAATACATCCTTATTTCTGGCGCAATATAAGATTCCTCAGGTGCGTCACTCCCAAAATACAACCTCGGAGCAAAGGCCAGCATGGTTCCCAATTTGCTTTTTCGATACGAATAATCTAAGTTGTTACCACAGTTCCCGTCAGCACATTCTTCATCAATAATAGCATAAAGACCACTCACCGAAGGCTTAAAAGTAATACCCGTACCACCTTGAAGGCTCAACCAATCATTAATTTTATATTCGTACAACACGGGTACATAACCCAATATAAAGGATAGCGGTGCTGTTTTAATTATGCCGTTGGATTTCTTTTTATGCTTACCTTTACCACTTCTGCCACCATCATCATCACCAAAACGGATAACTTCGACTTGCTTTTTAGGTGGCTGTATGGTATCGCGGCGGGTACTTTGCGCAGAAAGAGCATGCATGCCTAAAAACATAAATAGCATGACGATCATTAAAGTCTTTTTTGTTGAGTAGTGCATTTTTCAGTTGTATGTTTAAATTTTTGTTTACTCGTAAAATAGGGTAATTTTAATAAAAAACTTTTTATAATTTTTAAAAAATCAATTATTTATGAAAAAAATATCATTGCTATCTCTATTTTTGGCATTGGCTTGCCTAGCCTTTACCCAAAAAACGACTGTCGAAATCGGCCCAGAAATCAAAATTGACAAAAATGTCAGTTTCTGGGGACACCTACACTCTAATCCTACTGGCCATTATGTAATGCTGATGGAAAGCAATGCAGGTCTTTTTAGTAGTGGCAAGGTAGCTCCTATTGTGCAAAAGTACGACCGAAAATTTAATCTTGTCTTTTCCAAAGAAATTAATGTGGATGACAGCGATATAAAACTCGGAAATATGATGTACGCCAAGGACAAATTCTTGTTTTGTACCCAAGTACTCGATAAAGGCGACAAAAAACTCACTTGCTCCATCACCAAAATGGACATGGCTGGCAAACTGTCCAAACCAGATAAAGTGATGACTATCCAGTACAAAGAAAAAAATGATGAACCCAATTACATCAATTGGAAAACCTCCGACGATACCTCTAAGGTTGTACTTACCACCGTTGCCGACGATAACGACGACGATCTGAATGTAAAAGTGAGCCTTACCGTGATGGACAATAACCTCACCAAATTATGGACAAAAGGTATTTCGTTGCCCTATACACAAGAACAAGTCACTGTTCGGTCTATTACAGTTTCCAATGATGGTCAGGTATATTTGCTGGCAAAAGTCTATGACGAACGCCGTAGTAAAGAAACCAAAAAGAAAGATGGCAAGAAAAAGCCCGCTTACAAAATGGTTATTTTTATGTTTAACAGCGAAACCGATAAAAAACCAAAAGAGTATGTACTTGGGCTTCAAGATAAGTTTATTACCGATATTACCTTCAAACTCAGCCCTAAAAATGACCTTATCTGCTCTGGTTTCTATGCCGATGATACCAAAGGCGTGATCCAAGGTGTATTTTTTACACGTATCAACGGCGAAACAGGTACAGTTGAAATTGCCAACAAAAAAGAAATATCCGATAAAGATCTCGGCAA
>JAAFHO010000374.1 GCA_013297575.1 Chitinophagales bacterium | reverse complement strand
CTGAATAATGCCATTGCAACCCAAACCAACGCCCAAACTAGCGTCATCGTCGTCCATGGTATCGTAGGTGACCAGCATAGGTTGTTGTTGCGCCATCACCAACAATGCTTTGCGCAGTGCATCACCTTCGAGGCAGCCACCACTGATCGCGCCCATGAGTTGACCGTCTTCCACAATCAGCATACGAGCACCGGGTCTGCGGTACGACGAGCCTTCTACTTGCACCACGGTGGCGAGTGCTGTTTTTTGCCCTGCTGCTGTGGCTTTTTGGTATGCTTGGATGATGTCTTTTATTTCTTTCATTGTTGTTTTCTCATTCCAAAAGTGTAATTTTGCGGCGAAAATACGATTATTCATATCATGCAATACGATTTATCTTGGAGTTCCAATGATTTCACCACCTTTTGGGTGATTCTGTTGAGTACATTTTTCTTTAGTGTTTATTGGTTTATTTTTGTTTCGGAGCGCATTAAGCAAGGTTTTTACGCCAAATATGAAGCAGAAAAGGCTTCGGAAAAGCATGTTTTATTTACCAAAGCATCGGGCTTTATATTGATGGGGGTTCTGCCGTTTTTAGTCTTTATGTATCTTTTTCCAAAGTATTCATTGGCCGATTATGGTATTAGTTTCTCCAAAGGTACCAATCTTTTATCGCTAAAATGGATCGCGTTTTTATGCACTTTGGTACTGATATTGAATTGGTTTGCAGCACGCCGCGAAAAAACCTTTTCGATGTACCCTCAAATGCGAATCAAAGAATGGGATACTAGATTGATCTTGACCTATTCGATGGGCTGGGTTTTGTATCTATTTGGTTACGAGGCACTTTTTCGGGGATATTTGTTCTTTCCATTGGTAGAAACGATGGGCGTTTGGCCCGCTATCGCTGTTAACACGGCCCTGTATTCTGCCACGCATATCCCAAAAGGCATGGATGAAACCATTGGTGCGCCTATTTTGGGCGTGATTCTCTGTTTGATTACCTTACAAACTGGTACAATTTGGGTGGCTTTTGCTGTTCATGTAGCATTGGCGTTGTCCAATAGTTTGATTGCGTTGAAATTTCACCCAGAAATGAAAATTGTTCGATGAAAGATAAAGTTGTCATTATTACCGGCGCGGGTACTGGAATTGGAAAAGCACTCGCTTTTGACCTAGCAGCCAAAGGCGCAAAAATAGTCCTCAATGGCCGCAATGCCGAACGACTAGAACGGGTACAAAAGGAAATGACCAAACAAGGCCATACCAGTATTACAGCCGCAGGCGATGTATCGCAATACGCTGATTGTGAACAAATTATTGCAAAAACAATCGATGCTTTTGGTAAAATTGACGTATTGGTCAATAATGCAGGATTGACGATGGAAGGCGATATTGAAGTGCTGCACCCCGACGTATTCAAGAAGGTAATGGATGTTAACTTTTTGGGTTGTGTCTATCCGACTAAGGCGGCGTTACCTTATCTCCGTGCCACCAAAGGGAATATTGTGTTTGTGTCAAGCGTGGCCGCCAAGCATGGTATTGGTAAACACAGCGTGTATGCGGCCTCTAAAATGGCCATTACTTCGTTGGTGCAATCTTTGCGGATCGAACTTCACGATACGGGCATACATATTGGCCTTATTTATGTAGGATTTACGCAACAAGACCCCGAAAAAGTACAATTCACCGCTTCGGGACACGAAGAACCGATCACCAACAGACAAGCAGACCAGCGTATTCCGATCCCTGTTGTGGCGGGCAAAATCGCGAAAATGATCGAAACTCGGCAGCGTTCGTCCAATTATTCCAAATTGGGGCGCATATTGGCGGTGGTGCAATGGTTTGCGCCGTGGGTAGTCGATTTGGTGTTTTTGAGGGCTTATAAAAAGTGGAAAGGGTAGGGGATACATAATACCTGCATAATTCACTACCTTTGCCCCCTGAATACAAGGATACCACCCATCCCTGTCTCATTAAAAATTTATATGCGCACAAAAAGTTTCCGGAAAGATAAAATTAACGTTATTACACTCGGCTGTTCCAAAAACCTGGTCGATAGCGAAAACCTGATTACCCAATTACAGGGCAATGATTACCACGTGACCCACGAAAGCGAGGACGATGATGCCAATATCGTTATCATCAATACCTGTGGTTTTATTGATTTGGCCAAACAGGAAAGTATCGAAACGATTGTCGAACATGCCGAACTAAAGAAAGCAGGTTCGATTGATAAATTGTATGTAACAGGTTGTTTATCACAGCGTTATAAAGATGAACTGGAAGTTGAAATTCCTGAAGTAGATGCCTATTTCGGTACGATGGAAATGCCGGCTTTATTGGCGCGTTTGGAGGCGGATTATAAAGTAGAATTGTTGGGCGAGCGGATGATTACGACGCTGCCACATTATGCCTATTTGAAAATTTCGGAAGGCTGTAACCGTACTTGTTCTTTTTGTGCTATTCCGCTCATGCGTGGGCAACATATTAGTCGTCCTGTGGAAGAATTGGTATTTGAAGCCAGTAATTTGGCCAAACGCGGTGTAAAAGAACTGATGCTGATCGCTCAGGAATTGACTTATTACGGTCTTGATATTTATAAAAAACGCGACTTGCCACGTTTGCTCAACGCATTGGCAGCAGTGGAAGGTATTGAGTGGATTCGATTGCATTATGCGTATCCTTCTAAGTTTCCATTGGAAATTTTAGAGGCGATTCGCGACCAACCAAAGGTGTGTAATTACTTGGATATGCCGCTACAGCACGCCAGTGATAATGTACTCAATTTGATGCGCCGCCAAATTACGCGCAAAGAAACGGAGGAATTGATCGCCGAAATCCGAGCAAAAGTACCTGATATTGCCATTCGTACCACGTTTTTAGTAGGACATCCCGGAGAAACAGATGCGGATTTTGAGGAACTCTTAGATTTTGTACGCGAACAGCGTTTTGAAAGGGTAGGGGTGTTCCAATATTCACACGAGGAAAGTACCCGCGCTTATGAACTTGTGGACGATGTGCCTGAAGACGTAAAAGCCGAGCGTGCCGCCGCATTGATGGAGGTACAAGAAGAGATTTCATTGCAAAAAAATGAAGCAAAAGTAGGCAATACCTACAAAGTGCTGTTTGATCGCAAAGAAGGCAAGTATTTTATTGGCCGCACAGAATCTGATTCACCGGAGGTGGATAATGAGGTTTTAGTGGAAGCCAAAAAGAATGCTTATATCCGCTTGGGCGATTTTGCACAAATCAAGATTACTTCGGCGGAAGAACATGATTTATATGGGGTTGTGGTGGTGTAATTTGAGAAGGTTCAGTATATCCGTTTTTATCCGTTAAATCCGTTTTCCTATCAATTAACATGGGCGTCGAAGAAAAAAAATTAATTGCCCTGCTTAATCTTATTTGGGTGTCAACTTTAGTGAGTAAGTCCGCACTGAACCTTCTTGCTTGAAATCTATCAATTGCGCATCAATCCAAGACCGCGTCTGTTGTAATAATTCCACTGCATCGCTGCCTTGTATGCTGCTGCCGTACCTTAACCGTACATAAATACGCCGCTCCTGAAACCGCCTCAAAAAGTGCGGCACAAAGGTCTCTTTACCGATCCAATAATCCGCGACTGAGCCATATTCCATGGCAACAGGCACAATCGACAACCCTTCGGATGCCGCTAACTGGAACGTGCCGCGTTTGAAATCGCCTGTGGTTGGCGTACCATAAGTGGTGCCTTCAGGGAACAATATCACTGGGATGCCTTCTTTTTTGATCGTATCGGCAATGGCGTTCAAGGTGTTCTTGCGACTAGTCATACTTTCCCTTTTTAAATACAAAATACCCGTCACTTTGGCACCATAACCCAAAACTGGCCAATTTTCTACCTCTGCTTTGCTCACGGGATAGGCAAGTACATCGTGAAGGATGAGGATCGGGTCCAAGTATGCCCGATGGTTACTCAGGATCAAACAAGGGTGAGTCGGGGGCGTACCTTCAATGGTGAGTTCGATACCGATGGCCTTAAGCAAATGCCGCGCCCATACCCGTCTCCTTCTCATAGAATAATCGGGGTTATAGCCTTTTATATAACTAACCAGCATGATACTGCCTACGATCCAAATGGTGTAAATGGCCAAATAGGCCAATCTAAAAATTGCACGTATTTTCCTCATTTATTTTGTGTTCTTTTCCCTTGGGTTTGTCGGAGTTATTGTTTTTTATCGTTCCTTTGCCGCAATGAAACCACCACAGCGTATTCTTTTTACGGTCACCAACGATCTTTCGTACGACCAACGTATGCAACGTATCTGCGGAACATTGGCGGATGCGGGTTACGAGGTTTATTTGATTGGTCGTAAATTGCCCAACTCGCTTCCACTCGCAGAGCGGTCGTTTCGTCAAGTTCGATTGCGCTGTTGGACGCACAAAGGTTTCGCCTTTTATGGAGAGTTTAATATCCGTCTGCTGTTTTTTTTGCTAAAAACTCGTTTTGACGCTGTTTGTTCCATAGATTTGGATACTTTGCCTGCCGGTTGGATGGCCTCTTTGTTAAAAAACAAAAAAAGGGTCTTTGATGCACATGAATATTTTACGGAAGTACCTGAAGTGGTGCATCGTCCGATGGTCAAGTTGTTTTGGGCTGGTGTTGCTTATATCATGTTGCCTTTTTACAAATACGCTTATACCGTAGGCCCTGCGTTGGCCGATGTTTTTTCAAAAAAATACCATATTCCGTTTGGTATCATTCGGAATGTGCCTTATGCCATCCCATCGGTGGAATTTCGAGAAAAACACCCTAAGATACTGCTTTATCAAGGCGCATTAAACGAAGGGCGTGGCATAGAGGCGTTGTTGGAAGCCATGACGTTACTACCCCATGGTTTTACGCTGTGGTTGGCTGGAGAAGGTGATCTTTCTGCCGATTTACGCGCACAAGCAACGTCATTAAACCTAGATAACAGGGTTCGTTTTTTAGGATTTATCGCACCGGAAGCACTTAAAAATATTACAGATCAGGCTTGGTTGGGGCTTAATTTGCTGGAAAATAAAGGAGCAAGTTATTACTATTCGCTGGCCAATAAATTTTTTGATTATGTACAAGCGCGGATTCCGATGCTGACCATGAATTTTCCAGAATACGCGGCCCTCAATCAGCAATATGAAGTGGCTGTGCTGTTGGATGATCTTAACCCAGAGTTCATTGCCGAAAAAATACAGGAATTAGCCAATAAATCCGATCTTTACCGATCTTTGCAGACTAATTGTGATAGCGCCGCACTGGAATGGAACTGGGAAAAAGAAAGGAGCGTATTGCTGGAATTTTGGAAAAATGTCTAATAAAGTAAAAAAAATAGTAAAATATGCGTCAACTAATACTTGCCCTTATTCTTTTTTGCACCATACAAAATATCTCTGCCCAGCAAGACGACCCTGCTGTATCGGAACTACTAGAGAATTTTTTTCGCAGTAACGAAGGCGCGAGCGAGTCCGATGCACAATTGTTTTTGGAGCGCTTGGAAACCCTTCGCCAAAGTCCGTTGGATCTGAATACAGCCACTAGAGAGGATTTGTTGTCGCTACAGTTGCTCAATGAATTGCAAGTAGAAGAATTACTAAATTATCGTAGAAAACTAGGTAATCTCCTCAATATCTATGAGTTACAAGCTATACCCACTTGGGAAGCGGCGGATATTCGTCGTGTTCAGCCTTTTGTTGAAGTGGGGAACGGTAGCCTTGACCAACGTGCTGCGCCACTCTACAAAGGGCTTTATCAAGGGAATAATGAGTTTTTAATGCGCTTGGGGCGTAGTGTTCCTTTGCGTTTTGCTAATGGTGCAGAAGGCGGCGCTAATGCTTTTGCTATCCGTTATCGCCATAATTTTGACAATAGATTGCGTTTTGGATTTACGGCAGAAAACGATGCAGGCGAAGCATTTTTTAAAAAAAGCAATAAAAAAGGATTTGATTTTTATAGTGCGCACCTATTTTT
>JAAFHO010000373.1 GCA_013297575.1 Chitinophagales bacterium | reverse complement strand
TTTGTGACCACGAATGGATTCGAACCATCACATCCTTTCGGACACTACCACCTCAAAGTAGCACGTCTACCAATTTCGCCACGTGGCCAGCATTGCTTTAGTTAAAAAGCGGGCGCAAAGTTAGCACTTTATTTTAAATCTGCAAGCACTTTTATTTTTTTCTACGAAGATATTAGACTTTATGAACCAAATATATCCCTCAGTTTTTCAAAAAAGCCTTTATCGCTATTATCCGGTTCGGGCTTAAAATTGGGCATATCCTTTAGTTTTTCCAATAACTTGCGCTCTTCGTCGTTCACTTTTTTAGGTGTCCATACATTTACGTGGATCAACTGATCGCCGCGTTGGTAGCTTTGCACCCGTGGCAAACCTTTTTCGCGCAGGCGCAACACCGTACCCGATTGGGTACCTGCGGGTATTTTCATCCGAACTTTACCATCCAGCGTAGGCACTTCTGCTTGTGCACCCAATGCAGCATCTGCGATATTGAGGAACAATTCGTACATGATATTTTGGCCTTCACGTGTAAATTCTTCGTGCGGTAATTCTTCTATGCCAATAATCAAATCGCCAGCGTAACCGCCACGTGCGCCAGCATTGCCTTTGCCCGACATGGAGAGTTGTATTTCCTCGCTAACACCTGCTGGAATTTTAATATCGATAATTTCTTCGCCAAATACCCGTCCATCGCCCCTACAAACATTACAAGGGTTTTTGATCGTTTGTCCAGCACCCTGACAGGTAGGACAAGTGGTGGCACTTTGCATGGCACCAAATGGCGTTTGTACCACTCGATTGACCATGCCTGAACCACGACATGTGCCACAAGTAGTCGTGCTGGCCGTATCGCGTGCGCCTGTACCACTACACGTATTACAAGTAACTTGTTTTTTTACTTTAATCTTTTTCTCGACACCCGTAGCAATTTCCTCTAAGGTCATTTTTACCTTAATGGCTTGGTTGGTACCGCGTTCGCCTTGTGGACGGCCACCGCCGCCTCTACGACCGCCGCCGCCGCCGCCAAAAAACTGAGAAAAAATATCGTCATCAAAGCCTGCACGACGCAGTATATCGTCGAAATCCATGCCTTGGAATCCGCCGCCGCCCCGACTGCCCATATTTTCAACGCCAGCATGGCCATGACGGTCATAGAGCGCCTTTTTTTGGTCGTCGCTCAATACATCATAAGCCTCTGCCGCTTCTTTAAATTTTTCTTCAGCTGCTTTGTTACCCGGATTTTTATCGGGGTGGTGCTCAAGGGCTTTTTTGCGGTAAGCCTTTTTAAGATCGTCGGCACTGGCGTTTTTAGGGACACCAAGTACCTCGTAGTAATCACGTTTAGCCATTTTCTTTATTTCCCTACTACTACTTTAGCAAAGCGAATCATACGTTCGCCCATTTGGTAGCCAGGTTCTAAAATATCTACAATTTTGCCTTTAAGTTCTTCTGTTGCAGCCGGAATTTCGGTTACTGCTTCTTGTGTATCGGCATTAAAACTATCACCGATTTTTATATTCACAGCACTAAGTCCCTTACTACGGAGTATATTGATCAATTTTTGGTGGATCAATTGCATACCATCGGATAGACCGCCATTCTTTTGGGCGCGTTCGAAATCGTCCAAGATAGGCAACATGGCTGCTACAATCTCTTTCCCCGCAGATTGGATCATTTCTACGCGTTCGCGTGCCGTATGGCGTTTATAATTTTCAAAATCGGCGGCCAAATAGAGGTATTTCGCTTTGGCATCGTCCAATTGTTTGTTTAATGCCGTAATGGCTTCATCCTCAGCTGGAATTGTGTCATTTTGGCTGTCGGTGTCCAACTCATTGGCCAAATTCACATCAAACTCTTCCTGTTCGGCGTTATGTTCTGGATTTATCTGTTCTTTTTCCTGCATGGAAAACATTTTTTTGAATGGATTTTGCATAAATATGACGATGTTCGTCGTGGGTGTTAGAGTAGCAATTATTATGCCTTTCGCAAAGGCGTGTCATTTTGGCAGTATTAGGCATTAGGGCATCATTTCCCTTTTACCCTATTGATGCCTGCTTTTGCCCTAGCGTGCAGGCTGGCTGCATATTCTTCGGTATCAATTTTTACAGCGCGTTGGTAGGCTGCTCGTGCATTGGCCCATTCTTTGCGGTCTTCGTAGAGCAAGCCCAATTGGAGGGCTGCATTACAGGCAAAATACCAAGGTTTTTGTGCGCCCTTTTCTATGGTTTGGCTGTAATAATTGATGGCTTCTTGGCTTTTATTCAGTTTATGGCAAATACGCCCCATTCTGTATAGGTATTCCAATTGCGTTTTTTCATATTGGGCAAACTGCTTTTCATTGTTTTTTATTAAATCATAAGCGCGTTGAAGGTAACCACCATCGAATAACAGGCGGGCTTTTAGCAGTTGTACGTCGGGCATTTCGCCCTTGTTGGCCTCTCTATCGGCGGCTTTGTCGGTATCGGCACGGGTGATGCCTTGTATTTTTGCCTGATAAATATAGTTCCAGTAGCCTTGTTGGTCGTTTTTGAGTAATTGAAACCATGCGAGTTTTTGGTAGGCTTCTTTAATGCCGAATTGCCCTTTGTAATTGTTTAAAAACTGCTGAAGTGCTTGGTTGGCATCAGTATCTAGGCGGTATAATTTGGCAATACCCAATAAGAAATACCGATAAGGGAATGGTTGATATTGAGCGCCAGTTGGCATTTGTTCCAATAATTTAATGGCTTCGTCATTATGGCCTGTGCGCATACCAACATTAGCCAAGGCAAACATCGCAAGCGGGTTTGTTTTATGGTCTTTTAGCCCTTCTGTCATGGTTTTCCAAGCCGTTTCATTCTTATTGTTGAGGTGCAATTGCAGGTAAGAATAGGCCACATACGCCTCTATACCAAACATGAATTCGGGATGGTACCGCGCATAATTTAACAATTCTTCCAATTCTCCAACGCCTTGTTGAATAGTGCCTTTCATGCCGCCCAATCCTGTTACTGCCCATTTTATTTCGCTGGGTACATTACCTACAATAGCGTGTAACAAACCCAAACTTTTTTTATTGGCGACAAAATCGGGGAAACGCCTTTGGTTTTCCTCCAGCAGCGAATAACTATTTTTCACATTGGTAATACAGGACAAATAATCACCGTAACGGCCACGCAATACAGCCCATTGCAATCGTACTTCGGCTTGGCAATATAAATAATAAGGAGAGGTATTATCGCCAGATGAAAGTTTATCGAGGCGTTTGTCCATTTTTTTAACACCTCTGCGGTATTCATCTTCACTATCATTCAGTACAGCACTGGCGCATTCCAAATAATTTTCAATGAAATACGGCATCAGGTTATTGGGTTCGCTTTTTTTGAGTGCTTCTATTTCGGTCCGCGCCTCTACAAAACGGAGGCTAATAATCTTTTCGTAAGCGGATCGTGTCCCAGTAGAAAGTTCAAATACGCCTGTTGCCATTGTGTTTTCTACGTACAAAAGGGCTGCGAGGCAATAGGAGAAAAGCAATAGGGATCGGCGTTTTTTTTGGATAAAATGGCACATAATGTTTGCAAAGGTAGTGGTTTTTGCGGAAACTATAATAAAAAAAGCGCCACCCCACTAAAAGGATGACGCTAAAAATTGTTGTTTTTTCCTGCTGTTTACTATGTATGTAGAAGAATAAATATTAATCTAAGGATTGATTGGCTGTATTGGCACTGTTGGTAAGGGTTTGGTATTCTAAAGGTGTCAATTTATCCATACAGAAATTGATAGGATTAATTGGGCTGCCTTTGTAATGTACTTCGTAGTGCAAGTGAGGAGCGGTGGAAAGTCCAGTATCGCCTACTTGGCCTATTTTTTGGCCTTTTTTCACTTTTTCGCCTACCCTAACATCCATGTGGTTCATGTGTGCATACCACGTTTCGTAACCATAACCATGACTAATTCGAACGCAGTTGCCATATCCAGAGTGCCAACCGGCCTCGGAAACTACACCATCGCCTGTTGATTGGATCGCGGTGCCGATACGAGCGGGAAAGTCAACGCCTTCATGGAATTTTTTTACTTTATACACCGGATGGATACGGTATCCAAAACCGGAAAGCACATTCATACTTTTTTGAAGTTTATCTTCGCGAACAGGTTTGATACTTGGAATAGAAGCCAACATTTGTTGTTGATTATTGGCCAGTTGTTGTATCGTATCCAATGATTTGCTTTGAATGGACAATTTAAGTCCCAATGCATCCATTTTTTCTAAAGTTGCGCGAATTGTTTCGCCGCTATATTTGAAAGCGTTTAATTCGGGGTGTGCTTCATGGCCACCTATGCCACCGTTCCAAATATCTTGATCTATTGGATCCATCCCGAATACGGAGCGGTGTACATTAGCATCGCGTTCTTGGATATTGGTCAAAACTTTGGACATCATATCCAATTGACCATTTAATTGCTCGTATTTATAACCCATTTGGTCAATTTCGCGGAGCAATTCTTTTTCTCGTGGAGAAGGAAAGTAAGTATATAGGGCTACTAATAAGGCTGTAGCCGTAACCAATACGACTGAAAAGAAGCCAAATGCTTGCCAGATGCGTGTTTTAAATGGAACTATTACTTTTTCGTAAGTGAGGGTATGAATGTTGTAAACAAATTTTTCTTTACGTCCCATAATAAGTTATTTTGCCAGATTAGCCAAACGTGTAGTCATACTAGTGGCATGATTAGAATATCCGAATGTGAGTGTGTGTGTTAATAAATTGGATTAAAAAAGCAAAAAAAGTGTTAGCTTGGTATAATTATTCGGATACACGTTGTGTAAAGGCACTCTGGTTATGATTGCTATTTTTTAAATCGATTTTTACAATAGCGGGTCAAAGGTAGAACGGCATTTTGGATCATCCAAACAAATATGGAAAAAACTCCTTAATCAGTTGTTAATTAATGTCCATTCAGAATATTATTGCAATGGAAAGCCGTGTATATGGTCAGAAACAAAATAAAATTTTTGTTAAAAAAATAATACACGCACAAACAGGTGTTTTTGAGGGGTAAATAAGGGGCGCAATTTGGTAAACCCCCGTTTTCCTTTTCATTAATCTTGTTACCATTCCCATCCTTTGGGTATATCATTATGGTCCACTTCGGTACTTTTTTTGATTTCCCAGCGCTGTTTTTGTCGTTTCAAAACCAATTTTGCCAAGGAGGAAGCGGCGGTTTCGCCAATTTCTGGTTGTAACGCTTTTAAAATGGCTTTTTCCTCTACATCCAGCCGATAAAGCAAACTGAGGAGCATATCTGTCTCTTGTTCCAGCATGTTTTCGATGCGTACGGTAAGGACAGCAAGTAGTTCCTCATCGGTGATATTGGGTGTGCTCAGGTCGATTTCTAAGTTCATTTGCCAGATTTTTTATAAATAAGAAAAACAGCGGGTGCTTTGCCTAGTGCGATGGCGGCATCTTTTTTCCAACCTGCTATGGTAAGCGATCGGATAAATTCATCTGCGCCTGTAATATCTTGTGCGACACAAAATTGGGTGGCGGGTTGTAGTGATTCCAGGGCTACTTCCAGCACCATTTGGCTGCGGTATGGGGTTTCGATAAAAATTTGTGTTTGGTTGTTACGCTCCGATAATTGCTCCAAACGCCGTAAATCGCGCTGTAATTCGGGTCTTTTGGGTGATAAGTAGCCATGAAAAGTGAATTGTTGGCCATTCATCCCAGATGCCATCAAGGCGAGTAACAAGGAAGATGGGCCTGTGAGCGGCTGTACTTTCATGCCTATTTGGTGCGCTTGTGCTACAACTAGTGCACCCGGATCGGCCACGCCTGGGCAACCTGCTTCGGATAGTAAACCAACATCTTTATCCGATTTGAAGGCTAATTCTAGTGCATTTGCGGCTACGGTTGCATCCTTATCGTCGATTTCGGTGACTTCAATTTCCTGCATTGTTTTTTTGATCCCGACGGCTTTTAGAAAGTGGCGCGCGGTT
>JAAFHO010000372.1 GCA_013297575.1 Chitinophagales bacterium | reverse complement strand
GCATCGGCAATATCATACGCACCCTGCTCGGAAGCGATTTTGGCATAAAAAACCATGTGGAGCATTAGGTCGCCAATTTCTTCTTTTGTACCGGGCAAATCATTGTCCAAAATGGCATCGGCCAATTCATACGTTTCCTCAATGGTGAGGTTGCGGAGCGATTCCATGGTTTGTTTTTGGTCCCACGGGCATTTTTCACGGAGCTCGTCCATGATGGTCAATAAGCGTTCAAACGCTTTTAGTTTTTCTTGCATTAGTCTGCGGTATCTTCTAAACTGCGGTTAATAAAGCCCACCAAAGGCGCGAGCAAGCGAAAACCCTCGCTCAGGGTATGTATCAATGTTGGGCTTGTTATTTCGGCATCCGTCAAGGCATGTTCCCCAAAAATACTTTTGAGTTTGAGGTATTCGGCGGCGCGGTGATCGGGTGCGTAGCCAGCGGGCGTTTTCACCAAGGTATGTCCCTGCACGACAACGCCGCCAAAAAACGCTTTAAAAGCATCATTTTCTACAATTTCCTTAAATTCATCGTAGCAATATGCAATTTCTTGTCGTACTTTTTTGAGTTCGGGCGGCATAGGCATATAAATACCAGCGCCAAAGAAGCATTTTCCTGGCTCAATATGGACGTAATAGCCGCCGAGGGGCGATTTTTTGCCCCCTTTGGTCATGGCAAAACCCATATTGTTTTTGTAAGGTGCTTTATTGGCCGAAAAGCGAACATCGCGGTTGATACGGAACATACAGGATTTGGCGGTTAATCCGCTGATATTGGGGTCAATTTGCTCTAAAGCGCGCAATACCTCGCCGATAAATTGCTCCATGTCGTCTTTGGCGACGGTATAGGTTTTGCGGTTGGCATCGAACCAAGGTTTGTTGTTATTGTCGCCGAGTTCTGTGAGAAATTGTAATGTACTAGATTTTAGCATAGTTTGAAATTGTAGCACAAAATTAGGCATAAAAACAAACAAGTCATTGCATGGGTGGTAAAATAAATTGTTTTTTGATAAAGCACACGGATTGTTATTGTTTTTTGCAAATATTCGGTTGCCTCGTATGTTGGTAGCCATCATGGATAGCGCTTTTTGTTCGGCCTCAGCAGAGGTCATCCGTATAGTTTTCCAGTACTGGAACAAGTTTCTAAGTAAATCTGCGTTAAATAGATTAGAAAATAAAGTGTTTATATGGGATTGTGTACCTTTGCGTCCCTTTAAACAGCGTTTTAAGAAACTATATATACCATAACTTAATCCACCATTTAATATGCAAAAACTAATTATACGCTCCCTGCTGGGCTTTTTGTTCGCCATCCTATGTAGTGCCATGCTTGGTGCGCAAGACAATCACTATTCGCAGTTTTACGCTTCACCGCTAACGCTCAACCCTGCCTTGACGGGTGCGTTTGAAGGTCGTTATCGCGTATCGTCCATCTATCGCGACCAGTGGCGCAGCGTATTGGAAGAGCCGATTAAATCATACTCTATAGCAGGTGATTTTCGCTTTTCGCCACGCAAACGCAGTGTGGTAGAGGATGCGATTGGATTAGGTATTTTGTTCAATAACGACCGTGTAGGTGTCGTTGATTTCAATACGACCCAGATTGCAGTATCATTGGCATACCACAAATCTTTGGGTGTGGATAATAATCAATTCCTTTCCGCAGGGTTTCAGGCGGGTATTACTCAACGTACCGTAAATTATGGTTCTTTGACGTTTCAGGACCAATTTGACGGTTTTTCAGGTTTTACCGCAGCCACTTTAGAAGATTTGCCAGCTAATAATTTCGCTTACCTCGACTTGAATACAGGTTTGAACTATACCGCAAAATTGGGTCGTAAAAGTAATATATTTGCTGGGTTGGCCTACCACCACTTTTCGCAACCAGCCGTTTCCTTCGACCGCGGTCAGGACAAAGGCGATTTGTTATATGGTCGTTTTTCTACGCAGTTTGCCGCCAATTTCCCTGTTGGTGGCCGTCAAAGCAGGGTTTCTTTATTGCCACGTGTATTATTTGCCAAACAAGGCCCTCATTGGGAAACTACCGTCGGTACCAATGTGCGTGCTGTCATGGGACAAGCAGGTACCTCCGCTTTCCATATTGGTACATGGGTGCGGCCTGTGCACAATGATGTAGGTGCTGGCTTGGATGCTGCGGTGGTGATGTTGGGTTTTGAGATCAATAATGTGCTATTAGGATTGAGTTACGACTTGAATATCAATGCTTTAAGTGCGCGCCAACGCCAAGGTGCATTTGAAATTTCGATTGCATATCTTGGGAACTACGCCAATGAAGGCATTCTTTGTCCAAAATTCTAACCTAACATCATAGTTATCTAAATGGATAGTCAAAAACACCTTTTTAGCCTAGAGCCACATATCCATTACCTCAATGGTGCGTACATGTCGCCATTGATGCAATCGGTGGAAGCCGCAGGTGTCCATAGTGTAAGGCTAAAAAGCAGACCATACCAAATTTCGCCCAGCGATTTTTTTACAGATAAAGAAAAGTTGCGTGGGCTTTTTGCCGAATTAGTCCATGCGCCCTCGGCAGATCATGTGGCTTTTATACCCGCAGTTTCTTATGGTATTGCGGTGGTTGCCCAAAATGTAAAGGTACAAAAAGGCCAAAAGATCGTAGTGGCGGATGCACAATTTCCTAGTAATGTGTATTCTTGGCGGCGATTGGCCCAAGAAAAAGGTGTTGAAGTCGTATCGGTAGATATGCCTGCGTCCAAGTTAGATCGCGGCAAAACCTGGAATGAGCATATTTTGGCAGCGATTGACGCGCAAACTGCCATTGTCGCTATTGGGCATATCCATTGGGCCAATGGTACTATTTTTGATTTGGCGGCAATCAGTAAAAAAGTACACAGTTATGGCGGTTTATTGATCGTTGATGGTACGCAGAGTGTGGGCGCATTGCCCATAGATGTGCAGCAAATGGGCATCGATGCGCTCGTATGTGGCGGCTACAAATGGTTGATGGGCGGCTATTCGTTGGGTTATGCTTATTACAGCGATTATTTTTGGAATGGTACGCCCTTAGAAGAAAATTGGATCAACCGCGAAAACAGTCAGGATTTTGCGGGGCTTACCCAGTACCGCGATGGTTACCAACCGGGAGCGCGTCGTTTTGACGTAGGCGAGCATAGTAATTTTATTTTGGTGCCGATGGGTATTGTTGCTTTGGAGCAATTAATAGCATGGCAGCCGGTGCATATTCAGCAGTATTGCAAAGATTTGCTAAAAGATGCCGTAATGATTTGGAAATCAAAGGGTTATTGGGTAGAAGACGAAGCATTTAGGGCGGCTCATTTGTTTGGTATACAGGTGCCGGAAGGTGCTGATGCGGTACAATTGCAAAAGGCATTAAAAGCCAACAATATATCGGTTTCTGTACGCGGCGATTTTATTCGGGTTTCGCCCAATGTGTATAATGATGCGGCGGATATAGCAGCGCTTACGAGGGTGTTAGTGGCGGAGTAGGGATATCCTCTTCTCTACCCTTTTTAAATGAATCCACTAAAAATTCAGGAATAAAAGGCAATAATACCCCTTTTCCTCGGGAGAGCGTTCATGCTCAAGGTTCTTTGATTTTTTGCTAACAGTTTGTGATACGTGTACCATATAAAGAAAGGTTGCTTTTATAATAATGTTTAAGGGGAAATTTTTTACAGTTTGTGCTGCAAAAATAATGACTTTTTTCCAATGTTCCGCCAAATACTTTTCATTTCTCGAGTGCTTAAAAGCCAAAAAAATATTCCTTAGATCTACGAATTTGATGGCCTCTATTTCGCTGTCCTTTAAATGCGAAATATCCAATATGATATAATCGAATGATGGAACATACTTCAATAAATTTTTGGGTGCTTTTGGGAAAAGTGTAGTCGGCGTTTCTTTTTCCAAAGCCGCGCTGCCGTGGTAAAGTAATATTGGAATAGTCAACGCCAAATCCCTATTCTGTTTCCTATCTTCCATCCGTTTATTCAGGATATAGCGGTTCAATTGCTCTTGGCTTGACTCCTCCGACTTATCCGGTTTATCGCTTTTGTGCTCAAATAAAAAATTAATCCTAAACGGTTCGCCCGTTTTGGTCTTCCCTACATAACAAATATCCGCAAAAGTCTCCTTTAGCGTTTCGTCGATGAAGGTCGTATTGCTCAACGTTAAACTCTCCAAATCAATACATGCAAAATCCTCGGGATCGAGCACATATTCAATGATTTGTAAAGCGATTTCCCTAACTTGTAGTATGATTTTAGCGTATTTGTCGTGCGGATGATGGGCGAATGATGTGGTATCTAGTACACCCAATTTCACTTCGGTAGTTTTTTCTTTTGCCATAATTAAGGGCAAAGATAAAACGTTTAGTTTTGTTTAAAAACAAAATGTTTTTTTGTTAAAATTCGTTTTAGCAGTACACGCAGCCTGAGGCAGAGGTGTGCATGTCAAATTGACAACCTTGGACAAAAGAATCTGCTCTCCCACAAACAAGGACAAATAAAATTTGCGGTCTAATTATAATAAGGCGTACATCCCAAAATTTAATAAAAAAATTAGGTCACTGTATCTCCCTTTCGCAGTATCTTTGCTCGGTTTAGGCACTCTTTGACAAATACTAACACAAAAGTGACCTTGTTTATTTTTTGATTTCGAAATAATATTTGTTTTTACCGGAAATGAAAGATTTTTCAGCAGTAGCAAACGCTCATCCGCAATATATTGATGGACTTTACCAATCTTGGCTCGCAGAGCCAACCTCTGTAGAGGCCGATTGGTCTGCCTTTTTTAAAGGCTTTGATTATGCCCTAAATGCCACTAATGGCCATGCATCCTCCAATGGTACATCCGCAGCAGCACCCGCTGCCGGGTGGCAAAAAGAATTTGCTGTACTTGGACTGATCCACGGATACCGCGATCGCGGCCATTTTCTATCCAATACCAATCCAATTCGTCCGCGTAAAGACCGCGAACCAAAATTGAATTTGTCGGATTATGGCCTTTCGGAAGCCGATTTGGATACCGCATTTACAGCAGGTTATGAACTGAATATGCCCAATGCTACCTTGCGCAGTATTCTTGCTCGTTTAAATGAATTATATACGGCTACCATTGGTTTTGAAAACGCGCATATCCATAACAAAGAACGCCGAATGTGGCTGCGCGAAAAAGTGGAATCGCGGATCGTAACGCCCGGATACGGTTTGTCTTTGGAAAAAAAGAAACGCATTCTCGATCGGCTCAATGAATCGGTTGGTTTTGAGCAGTTTCTGCATACCAAATTTGTAGGCCAAAAACGCTTTTCACTGGAAGGTGGCGAAGCCCTCATTCCCGCTTTGGATGCTGCCGTAAATACTGCTTCGGAAAGCGAAATTCCGGTAGATGAAGTGGTTATTGGTATGGCACACCGCGGTCGTTTGAATGTGTTGGCCAATACCATGCGCAAGACCTACCAACAAATTTTTAACGAATTTGAAGGAAAATCGATACCAGATCAAAGTTTTGGTTCTGGTGATGTGAAATACCACCTCGGGTTTTCGTCTATGGTAACAACGCCATCGGGCAAAGAGGTTTATCTAAAATTATTGCCCAATCCTTCGCATTTGGAGGCCGTAGATCCTGTAGTAGAGGGCTTTGCACGTGCTAAAGCCGACGCGCTCTACAATTCGGAATACGATAAAATTCTACCTATTTTGATCCACGGCGATGCAGCATTGGCCGGTCAGGGTATTGTGTATGAATTGATCCAAATGAGCCAATTGGAAGGTTATTATACCGGTGGTACTATCCATATTGTAGTCAATAATCAGATTGGTTTTACCGCCAATTGGGAGGAAGGACGTTCTTCTACCTACTGTACGCAAGTGGCGGAAGTGGTACAAGCACCGGTCTTTCACGTGAATGGCGACGACCCAGAAGCGGTGGTTTTTGCCACTGAATTGGCCACAGAATACCGTCAGAAATTCAATTCGGATGT